>JAHDBH010000185.1 GCA_020630495.1 Saprospiraceae bacterium | reverse complement strand
AGTAAATCCCTCATATTTATCTACATCTTTCTTGGTGCCTGCTTCCAATTTTATTCTAGCCCATTCCCTATAGGCTGCTATCTCCTGGTCATCATCTCTAGTCATGTAAAATTGCTCAATTTCATCATCTACCTCATTCCATCCGTCTGAAGATAAATAGAAATGGTGCTGAGGGGATAGATCGCTATTCACCTCGAAGAAATCTATGTCGAAGTAATGAAAATTGTCATTGTAATCATTTTGCTGAACCCAGCTGAAGGAAACAAACTCTGGATACTGCTGATGCATGTATAAGAATATCTCATGCATGTACTTCATCTCCAGTTCCGGTGTACCGAATCCTTTATATCTAAGAATATCTGGGGCTTCAGACTTGAGTAGCTTGACTGCATCAGATGGCTTTCTGCGGCAGTCCTCCAGTAAAGATAGTAGGTAGTGAGACATAATTAATGGAAAGTATAGGTGACCGACTGTAAGTCCTCTCGCTTTTGCACTCGAGACGGAGGTAGATCTTGACCATTGATCCATTGCGCTATAGGTAGCTCTACCAGATAGTCCTGTACAGTGGGAATAAATCGCCCACCAAAATCCTCTAGGACATGCTGCTCTGCGATATCAATCACGGAGACTTCTACTCCATCAGAATTGATGATGGTATCTCCATATATCTGTGGAAGTATGTGACAGATGAACCAGCTATTATGCGTCAGAGCTCTATGGCGATTGTCCGCCATGGCCTGTTTGCTACTGTCAAGCAGCTTGTGAATCTCTAGGTAATCATGTGGCTGTCCGCCATACTTACGCACACTACTCTTGGCATGATGATGTGGTTTTCCCATGATTTAAAGGTAAGTGAATAGCCAGGAAATCATCATTGAGAATTTTTAGGTTTCTATTCCCTAGCTGCTCATCGCAGTCTAGTTCAGTCAAACAGCCATGTCATTCTATGCACTTCGAGATTGGGTCCCGATGATAATTTTTGTTAAAACTAGTCACTGATGAGTATCTCGCCTTTTAACTAGTCTCTTGCACGACTTCCTTCGATCAATATAAACTGCCATTCCGCCTTCAACAGCCCAGTTTCAATTAAATACTTGATTTCCATAGTGTCTTTCTCTTCCTGCATTCATCCTCAGGCAGTCCAAGCCTCACGTTGACGACTTCTGTCAGCTCGTCGAGTTTGGCACAAGCCTGGTCAGGTGATATCTCAGAAGTCTCTACCAGTTTATCGAAAATCCATAGATGACCGTGTACATCTACTTCGCCTCGCCTGGCAAATCTTCTGAGCTGATTGTCACTTGTCAATAAGATAGCCGCTATTTTTTCAGCGAAGTAATATGCTGAGCAGTCCTGAATGGAAAGAGAGCGTTGCTGTGCTGAGAGTTGTGCGATCTCTATTGACTGCGATACTTCGATCTCTAGGATTCTAAATCTATTAGACTGAATATGTGCCTGACAGGACTGTCTTTGTTCGTCATATAACTCATCAAGGACTAGCTCAGTGGTTACAAATTCGAAAGGTAATCGAAAAAAGTACTGCAATAAATCCAACTTGATCAGATCAATCAGAATGTTGGCATCCGTCAGGACGATAGTCATACAAGTACAAATTCGTCCCTAAATTCCGCGAGCTTCATATTCAATAGATTCGCTGCTTTACTTAAGGAGATCACCTCTTCAGCAGCGGCTCGAAACACGAGCTGTGAAAACCTTTCCGTTTTCTCATCTCCTTGATAAGCCCCCCATCCCTCTTCTGTTCGATTTTTGCTGACTCGCTTTCTGAAACTCTTGTAGCTATGTGCTGAGATCACACGGAGCGAAGATGCTCTAGCCATAATCGCTTGTACAGAAATACCGTATCTAATTTTTACTGAAATCAACTCCCGCAGAGAAATATGGCTCCTTCCTGTGCCTACTTCTGAATATAGTGTGGGCTCCGGAAGGAGCATCGCTCCTGCAAAACAATGACAGAGTCGCTCTATTTCTTTCCCTGTCAGATCACTTGTAAAGCTTAGGAGTAGATGACCGAGCTCGTGCAAAGCAGTAAAACGAATTCTCTCGATAGAATAATTCTGGTTCACCACCACGACCGGCACTCTTCGCTCTCCATGTACTGCCCATCCTGATAATCCATCGAAAGCTTCATCAGCATCCAATAATACCACTTTGATGTCTTTCTCCTCAAGCAGCTCAAGAACATTGGGCAGGGCATTTATGCCAAGGTTCCACTCATTGAGAAGCTTACGTGTTGCAAGCTCTATGTCCATCTGGGAGCTCACCTGTATGTGCTCAAGCGGGTTGACAAAATCACGATCCATCTGGAGAAGATTCTCGATTTCTAAGTAGCTCTCTGTGTGGTCTATGACTCGCTGTTTGATCGCGGCTATCTTCCTAGCACCAAGGCTGCTTCGTTTTCTGAAGTCTACCTTCTCGATTTCAGCGACTAACGGCCGATAGAAGTAGTCTGGCTTCACTTCCAGCGCCTTAGCCAAGGCGATGAGGACAGTACTGCTGGGAAACATCTCACCTTTCTCATACTTACTGATGGCACTCTTGGTGACTAATCCGTTGATCTTCTTGACAAGCGCATCCATAGACAGCATAGCTATCTGCCGAGCACGCCGTAGCCGCTGACTGAAGACTATGTTAATATTAGATTCCATGCAGGTATACAAATTCACCAAATATGCCGCAAATGTACACCTAAAACGATTACTTCGCAAGGACTGGTATTGTCAAGGGCTGATAAGGTGACGCTAGATCATTGATAGTGCTGTCCCTTATCCGCTCTGACTAC
>JAHDBH010000041.1:6537-24525 GCA_020630495.1 Saprospiraceae bacterium | reverse complement strand
TCTATATCTACATTACGCATTTTCATCCTACCATCCAGCCTAAAAGGCCGCTCAGGCGGATCCATAGGGACGTGCAGGCGCAAGTACATCAGTGCTGTTTTCTTGTCCAAAGGACACGATAGTTCCTGTGCGTAGCGCTTGCTGACGCCAGCATCATGCAGACCTGTGGCAAAGCAGTACCTCAGCCGATGCAGTGCCTCTCGCCCTGAACCCCCTGTCTTCATCGCTGCATGGCCTACTAGCATTTGCACGAAAGTGCTAATGTAGGGCTTACCATGCCTGAGCCCTTCGTAGAGATTTAAGATAGGCTTGCACATGGCACAGTATGACTGTAGCATGGTCTTAAGCGGATGAGCAAGTGATACAGCTCTGTCTTTACCAGCTTTTCCCTTACAGAGACGGAGTTGTTTCCTTCTCGATTTGCTAGGTTCCATCTTGAGAAACAGGAGTTCTTTGAGGCGAGGGCCAGAAGCGTGGAGCATCGTGCCCTGCCGGTCACTAGATGTTCCGATCAATTCTTGAATCCTTGACCAGTGATCACGAGATAGGCACCCGTATATACTTTGGAGCCATTGCAGATTAGCTAGGCTACCTCGGGCCATCCAACCTAGATGCCACGGACGCCACCCAGATCTAGCCAGAGACTTGATCAGTGCTATCTGTGTCTTGCTATACGACGCCAGCATAAGCAAGAGACCATGACGAAAAGATACCTGAATCTCAGCCGCTACAGCCGCTGATATGTCTGCGCTCGCATACTTCTCACTCGCGAGATCGTCAGAGAGGTCCACCTCACTAGGTGGTATGGCGGTAGGAAGTCTCTGGACGGAGAAGTGTCCGACTGGGCCGCTAGGTACTTTATAATCGTTGGTCTTCCGTAGTTCTTGATTTATGACATCATAGTAGGTGATCAGCGTATGTAAGGGTAGTAACTTTTCTGATCCTTGGCTTGATCGTCCACTCAAGGGCAGATATCGGTACCTAAGACTCGCAATATATCCATGCCCCTGGATGTCCTGATCCGCCTCCATTAGTTCTCTGTCATATGGAAAGCTGATGCACAGACGCTCTGCGCCATAATGTGCATTTTGCTTTATATTGATATCTGTATAAGTGGGCGACATAGGATTACTCATCGTGACCTTCATGTAGAAAGTACTGCTCTGTATATGATACCAGAGCCTAGCTCAGAGTCACCGACGTATGGCTAAGATAAGCATACACCCTCGCATCGGCAATACTATATACCGATTACGCATCAAATGGCACTATATAGGGGCTAAGAATATTGAGCTCAGAACCTTTCTCTATAGAGTATAAAGCTCCAAGAGAGCCTCCTATCTACGACTCCCCACCACCATACCTCCTCCAGCTCCACCACATCGCAAAAAGCCCACCTAGGATAAAGGGTATGCTGAGCAGCTGACCCATGTTGTAGCTCATGCCTTCCTCAAAGGAGACTTGATTGATCTTGAAGTACTCCACTACAAAGCGTGCAAGAAAAAGCAGTACGAAGAATAAGCCAAAAAGAAATCCATGCTTGCGCTTGAGATCTGTGCGATGGTAAAGCGTAAAGAGAATGATAAATATGATCAGATAACTCAGCGACTCATAGAGCTGTCCCGGATGCCGCACTACATCATCTACACGTCTGAAGATCACACCATAGTCGCCGCCTGTAGGCTTACCAAGGATCTCACTATTAAAGAAATTGGCTAATCGGATAAATACGCCCGTAAGCGCGCCTCCTACTGCCACCTTGTCCAGGATTTCCATCAGCGGCCCCTTATGCTTGCGCGAGTAAAGGATGATGGCGATAAATACCCCGAGGATACCGCCATGACTCGCAAGTCCCTGATATCCCGTAAAGTTGAACTCGCCATCCGTGATCCTAAAGGGAAGGATCATCTGCAGCGGATGCTTCAGGTAATACTCTGGCTCATAGAAGAGACAGTGGCCCAGCCTGGCTCCCACGATGGTCGCCAGGAATACGTAGAAAGCAAGCGTGTCTAGCTTTTCGAGGCTCAGGCCTTCGCGCTGGTACATGCGCTTTACCACGGTATAGCCCAGTGCCAAGCCCGTCACAAAGAGAAGCCCGTAGTAGCGTAGCTCAAACTGTCCTATCCTGAGCAGTACAGGATCGATATCCCAATCAAGTATCATAAGCGCGTGATTCACTCCGCCAAAGCTAGGACTTATTAGCCTCAGCTAAAAGACGACGGCTCAAAGCCCTTCAAGATAAACCTACTGCTTCGTGCCGGTAAATACGTTCACGCCCACAGGCAGAGGATTGCCTGAGGCGCGTCTATGCGCCACCACTTGACCCGTATGCCATAGTGCATCAGCCAGTGGACCATTGAGCAAATACCAGAATCCGTACGGATCGCCTATACGATTACCTCTCTGAAAGATGATGGTCTCCTGCTGCAGAGCACTATCCTCCTGCCCACGCAGCGTTTGACTTGCATCCCAGAGATAACGTAGCGTCTGAGCTCGCATCTCTTCATAGCTCATCGTAGGTAGGCCTGCTGTCCGATCAGTGGGCTGAGCGTGCACCGTATTGTAGATGACTTCAGCCAGTCCCATGATATGACTAAGTGTCTCCTCTACTTTGCGACTAGATGCTGAGGCCCTGTAGGCGAGATCATCCTGCCGCAGGTCATACGTAGCCCAGTAGTATCTGAAGCCCAGACCGTCCACCATACGAGCTGCCACTGCACTGGCGGTATAGCTCTCTGGTGCTGCTGGTATGGACTCATAGGGCAGACGAGCACCTACTTCTCCGTCAGCTCTGCGCTCATACACGCCATCCAGGTAGATCATCTGCCACTCACCTGCACTGCGCACACCCACACGGTAGGCATACCGATCCATATCGATCTGGTGCCAGTGATCCGTCATCTGCTGACCCGAGTAGTCGTATATATAGTAGATATCACCATCTATGATCTCCACAGCTCCTTGACTTACCAGACTATCAGCCATGCGCTCCTCAAATACACCCTTGGATACAGAGCTCATTTCCCGCAGACCTGAGATGCTATGCCGGACATGCGTGAACATACTATCGGCATAGCTAGTGGATACCGTACGTATGGCACCATCACTGTGACGCTCATGGCGGACAGTATGATACCAGGGTGTACCATCACTCCACTGGCTCGATACATACCAGATCCCACCGAGAAGAGAATCCCATGCCGATCCTTGATCAGTAGACTGGGCTCGCATACACGTGCAGCTAAGTAATACACCGCATACTACCGAGAAAATTAATCGTTCCATGATTGCAAAGTTGCCCATTACACCACTATTATAGATCCATCTACAGTGCTCAGGCTGCTCTCTGCCACGACATCAGTAGCCTATCTTTGCAGCCATCTGTTCATTCACAGCGTAGATCATCTATGAAAATATCCCTATCCTGGCTCCGCGATTACCTCGATCTTGAGCTCGACACAGACCGTATCGGAGAGATCCTTACCGCCATAGGCCTCGAGGTAGAAGGCACCGAGGAGGTAGAGTCCGTACAGGGAGGACTCCGCGATATCGTAGTCGGCCATGTGCTCACTTGCGACAAGCATCCAGATGCTGATAAGCTCAAGGTCACCACAGTCGATGTAGGCCAGGAGGAGCCACTCCAGATCGTATGCGGTGCGCCCAATGTGGCCGCCGGGCAAAAAGTGCCAGTAGCTCTCGTAGGAGCTCTGATCTATACCGGCCCAGAAGAATCATTCAAAATCAAGCGCAGCAAAATTCGCGGCGTAGAATCGCAAGGAATGATCTGTGCCGCGGACGAACTAGGACTCGGCACCGACCACAGCGGCATCATGGTGCTCGATGAAGATGCCGAGATCGGTATGTCAGGCGCCCAGTACTTCCAGGTGGAGACAGACACTATATATGACATAGGACTTACTCCCAATCGCAGTGACGCTACATCGCATATGGGCGTAGCACGCGATCTACACGCTTATCTCAGCGTGCATCATGACTACCAGCAGCCACTCAGGACGCCAGACAGCCCCGAGATCACCGCGACACAGACCACTTCCATCAGCGTAGATATACAAGCGCCCGAGGCGTGCCCCAGACTGAGCGGAGTTGCTCTCAGTCAGGTCTCAGTAGGAGATTCGCCAGCGTGGCTTCGTCGCAGGCTCGAGAGCATAGGCGTGCGATCGATTAATAATATCGTGGACATCACTAACTATATATTGCACGACATGGGCCAGCCGCTCCATGCCTACGACATGAAGGAAGTGGCTGATCAGCAGCTGCGCGCTAGATTTCTTCCAGAGGGTAGCAAGTTCACCACGCTGGACGGTGTAGAGCGCAGCCTACAATCCACGGACCTCATGATCTGCGACGGAGCGGATAAGCCGCTATGTATCGCAGGAGTATTCGGTGGAGAAGGGAGTGGTGTCACGGAGAGCACTACAGATATTTTCCTCGAGAGTGCACACTTTGATGCACAGACCATCCGCCGTACGAGCATGTCGCATTTTCTGCGGACGGATGCCGCACAGGTATTTGAGAAAGGCAGCGATCCTACCATTACCAGGCGGGCTCTGGAGCGGGCTGTAGCTCTCATGAGCGAGCTGGCAGGAGCGCAGCAGAGCAGCGAGATCATCGATCATCAGCCCACTGATATAGAGCCTGTGACTTGTGAAGTGCGATGGGACAGAATCGACCTACTTATCGGCAACAAGATTCCTCATGAGACCACCCAGACCATTCTGGAGGCACTGGATTTTAAGCTTGTGGGCAGTAGCCCCACCGCCCTCACAGTAGAGGTCCCTGCGAGTAGAGCTGATGTGCTGCGCGAGGTGGACGTGATAGAAGAGATCCTGCGCATCTATGGATTCAATCAGATTGAGATCGGCAGTACGAGCAACTATGCCCTCATCCCTGCGGAGTATCCCAGTAGTCACTATCTGCGCGAGCAGGTGAGTCAGTTGCTCACGGGACGCGGTATGGCTGAGATGATGGGTCTGTCCCTCACCACAGTGGATCGCGCGGAGATCTGCGGTACAGCAGAGCAGCTCGTGCATATCAATAATACTAGTAATATAGACCTCTCCATCATGCGTCCCAGCGTGCTTCTCAGCGGTCTGGAAAGCATCAAGAACAATATCAATCGCCGCCAGCTCGAGCTCCGTCTCTATGAGTATGGACGTGCGTATAGACAGTCAGAGGCAGGCTATCACGAGCAAGAGTCGCTCTGCATCTACGTCACTGGCGAGAGCGACACGCACTGGATAGAGGGTAAGCAGACTACCGATTTCTACGAGCTCAAGGCACACGTGGAGGCCGTCCTCAGACGCCTGGGCATACGCTCTTACCAGCAGAGCGAGTCAGATCACGAGCTACTGGACTACGGTCTGCATTACCATCGCGGGCCTCAGTCTATGGTGCATCTGGGCAGGGTATCGCGTGAGGCAGCGAGGATCTTGGGGATAGATCAGGAGGTGTACGTCGCGGAGATCATGTGGGATACTGTGAGGGCTTTCGCCCAAAAGTCAGAAATCCATATCGTAGCTCCAAGCAAGTATCCGTCCAGCAGCCGAGATCTAGCACTCATGCTACCCGAGCAGGTACAATTTGAAGAAATCCGAAGCATGGCTATGAAAGCCGGTAAGCCCTATGTGACGAGTGTATCATTATTTGACGTGTATGCGCCAGACGATATGAAGGCTCAAGGCCAAAAGTCATACGCCATCCAGCTCACTTTCCAGAGTGGCGATAAGACACTGAAGGACAAAGAAATAGACAAGGCTATAAAGAAGATCACCAGCACACTACAGTCCACACTCGGCGCAGAGATCCGCAAGTAGCAAGACGTGGCGGCATCTCATATTTAGCATTATCTTTGCTATATGACAGTCAGCCACAAGATCGATGAGCTAGAAGCTAAGATGAAAGCATTCGTCGGTAAGTGGCTGGAAGTCAACGAGAAATTACGTACCGTCACGAGAGAAAAAGAAGAACTCCAGAGACAGTTAGACGCATTTTCCATACAGGGGATCCAGCCAAGATCACTACAGCCTACCAGTGCATCAGACACCTCTGATACGCAGGCTGTGCGTGCTGAGCTGGATAAGTATATACATCAAGTCGATGAGTGCATCGACTTAGTCAATCAGCTATAATCTGGAATGGCAGACGAGGAAGAAAGAAATATAGATCTCATGATAGCAGGGCGCTCCTACTCTCTACGCATCAAGCGGAAAGACGAGCTCAATATCAGAAAGATCGCCGATGAGATCAACACCAAGGTGAAGAATCTCCAGCTTTCCTATACTCGCAAGGACAAGCAAGACTGCCTGTGCATCGCCCTCCTCACTTACGCTGTAGATAATTACAAACTGAAACACCAGACACCTGCAGATGATGAAGACACTGCCGATCGCCTGGACCAGTTGACCACCCTGCTGGACGAATACGTATAGCCGCTCTCATAGAGTTCTTGATTACATCATAGCATAAACATCAAGACATATGGATATCATGATCATCGGAGGACTCATCCTCGGTCTGATCGTAGGATTTGGCATAGCATTCGCCATATTCAGCCGCAGAGCCAAGGCCGATCTCGCCGAACAAAACAAACAAGCTGACCTACTCAAGCGAGAAGCCGATCTAGCCTCACAGCGCAAGATCGCCTCAGCAGAAAATCAAGCTGAGAAAATCATCGCCAAAGCTGAGGCTAAAAACGAGTCGATCAAGCAAAAGAAAATTCAAGAAGCTAAGAGCAAGTACTCCCAGCTCCGATCAGACTTTGAAAGCTTCAAAGCGGAACACAAAGTGGAGATGAAAGAACGCGAAAACCAAGTGGTCAATCGCGAGCGAGATCTCAAAGACCGCTTCAAAGAACTCCACGCTAAGGAAGAATCCATAGAGTCGCGAGAAGCAGAGACTAGCTCCATCCGTGAAAATCTCAATAAGCAACTCAAGATCGTCTCCAAGAAAAGAGAAGAACTCGATAAAAACCAAGAGATCCACATCAAAAAGCTTGAGAGCATCGCTCAGCTCACACAGTCAGAAGCTAAAGAGGAGCTCCTCAGCGCCGTCAAAGCTAAAGCCGAAAATGACGCCCTAGCCTACGAGAAGCGTGCTCTCAGCGAAGCAAAACTCAGAGCTAACAAAGACGCCAAGAAGATCATCATCGAGAGCATCCAGCGCATGTGTGCTGAGTACACGATAGAAAACACGGTGAGCGTCTTTAATCTAGACAGTGACGACATCAAGGGGCAGATCATCGGCCGCGAAGGAAGAAATATCCGCGCGCTCGAGGCAGCTACAGGCGCAGAGATCGTAGTAGATGATACACCAGAGGCAATCATCATCTCAAGCTTTGATCCTATACGCCGGGAGGTATGCAGACTAGCGCTCAAGCGTCTGGTCGCTGATGGCCGTATACATCCTGCGCGTATCGAGGAAGTTACCGCCAAGGTGAAAAAACAGCTCAATGAGCAAATCGTAGAGATCGGTGAGCGCACTGTCATAGATCTAGATATCCACGGCCTAGATGCCTATCTGGTGCGTATGGTAGGTCGCATGAGATTCAGATCGAGCTACGGACAGAATCTCCTCAAGCACTCTATGGAAACAGCCAATCTCTGTGCCGTGATGGCAGCCGAGGTAGGATTATCGCCTAAGCAGATCAAACTCGCCAAGCGCGCAGGCCTCCTGCACGATGTGGGTAAGGTAGCCGAGGAAGAGTCAGAGCTATCACACGCTATACTCGGTATGGAGATGTGCAAGAAGCATGGCGAGCATCCTACGGTGCTCAATGCTGTAGGCGCACACCATGATGAGATGGAAATGGACAATATCATCTCCCCCATCGTCCAGGCCTGTGACGCGATCTCAGGTGCACGACCAGGAGCTCGACGTGAGATCCTGGACAGTTACCTCAAGCGACTCAAAGATCTAGAAGATCTCGCTCTAGCCTATGATGGTGTAGAGAAAGTCTACGCTATGCAGGCAGGTCGTGAGCTACGCGTGATCGTAGAGTCCGAGAAAGTGACTGACGACTATGCCGATGATCTATCCTTCCAGATCAGCAAGAAAATCGAAGAAGAGATGCAGTATCCTGGACAGATCAAAGTGACAGTGATCCGCGAGAAGCGCGCCACGAGCTTTGCCCGCTAGATACTAGCACACTACGAGATAAGAAAGGCTCTGGACGCGTTCGTCCAGAGCCTTTTCTTGCTTACAACAACAAATAAAACAAACGACTGAGGGTGACTAAAGCCCTCAGATAGATCGTATACGCTAACTCAGCAGTCGAGAGCGAAAGAGATAATACATGGCACCAGCATAGATAGCCACCATAGTGAGATAAAGGAGTGTGTCGAGAAGGGCTGTGTAGTTATTCATCATCTTGATTATTTTAACCCAAAGATGAAAGCGCACCATGCAAGGCAATTGCACTGTGAAAAATGGCTGGAAAAATAGAGCAGTTATCCGCGCAGCAGAGCGCCCATAAGCGACTATAAATTGATGCCCCGTAGCAGTACCTGCAGCTCTGACAGGATCATGCTCGTAGCACCCCAGATGATGGTCTCTTGATATACATAGGCGGGAGCCATCATAGTCCCGCCATGAGGAATCTGCACCTCAGTGCGCCGCCGCTCTAGGCGGAGTAGATCAGCGAGGGGAATCTCTATGACATGATCTACTTCGGCTTGCTCGGGGGTAATCTCCACGGAGCCATCCGCCACAGCGATGTAGGGATGCACGTGAAATCCTGATACAGGTATGTAGATATCAGTCAGCTTCCTGAGGATCGTCAGTTGATCGCGGGACACGCCCATCTCTTCTTCAAATTCACGGAGAGCCGTAGCCGACAGATCCGCATCGTCTGACTCCTGCTTGCCACCAGGCCAACTCACTTGACCGCTATGCCTATCTAGCTCATGTGCCACTCGCTGCATCAGCACAGTCTTCCATACACTTTCCTCCTCATACAGTGCTACCAGAATTGCTGCCTGCTTAGCCGTGGTGGGAATAGCACTAGCTGGATGACGCGGACGACCCATGGGTGCCATGAGATACTGCGCATCCTGACCAGGAAGATCAACGCGAGATATATGATCTATAAGCTCTGGAGTGAGGACCATCTAGTTGGCATTAGCCACCTGGATGTACTTTTCCAGAGCCATCGCCATGCTTGTGATACCTGGAGCAGGCACCTTGATATTGATGTGCAGGTCCTTCTCCGTGACCGCCTTGGCAGTGCTATTGCCAAAGATGGCCAGGCGCGTGTCATTCTGCTTAAAGTCGGGAAAATTGGTGAAGAGACTCTCGATTCCCAGAGGACTGAAAAATACCAAGATGTCATACGTCACATTCTCAAGATTACTGAGATCACTTGCCACAGTCTTGTACATCACCGCCTCCTGATAGTCATAGCCATTAGTAGTGAGATATGACGTGATCGGCAGCGACCCGAGATTGCTACATGGAAGGAGAAATTTCTCCTTAGTCTTGTGCTTCTTGAGTGAATTTTCGAGATCTTCTATACGGCGAGAGCCGACGAATACCTTGCGCTTGCGATAGACGATAAACTTCTGTAGGTAGTTAGCAATTGTCTGTGTCAGGCAGAAGTACTTCATCTCAGCGCTCACCTTGACGCGCATCTCCTCGCACATGCGGAAGTAATTGTCAATCGCATGATTGCTTGAGAATATTACAGCGCTAAAATCATCAGGACGCAGGCGCGCCTTTCTGAATTCTTTCTCTGTGACAGGCTCCACGTGGATAAAGGGTCTCCAATCAATCTGAAGTCCGTATTTCTTCTCTAGATCGTAGTACGGGGATCTCTCAGGTTTTGGCTGAGATACTAGGATTGATCGGACTTTTTTGTAGCTTTCTTGGGTGGAAACAGGTTGCGTCTCGTGCATTCGAAAGGTTTTAGAGAAACCTTCAGGTCAGCACTTTCCACAGCACCCCCAAAGGCATCAGTTCGACGGTGCAAAGGTACAAAAGAAAATGTAAGTAGCTTCGACTCGCTAGCGGAAGTGCTGCAAAGGTCGTGCGCAGATTGCGCATCAGATAGAACAGCGCAAACACGCCTATACCCAGCCACATGGCCCACATAGCCAGCTTAGTATCAGCAAATGCCATCACATAATTGAGAGGTAGAAGTACCAATCCTACCGCGCTATTGGTGAGAATGATGGAGAAGCTATAGCTCTTCATCAATCGCTCTATGGGATAGACTATGCCTACTGCTAGTACTATAAGATGCTTGACGATATAGATACCAGCTATCACCACTACAGACAGGAGCAGATACTTATAGGCAGTCCACTGCATCGCCTTACTTACTATCAGATAGAGAAATATCCCGCCATTGATGAAGAAGAGCACGTAGAGCATGGAGTAGATGAGATTGCTATTCGCATTGCGCTTGCGATACAGCATGTCCATGAAGTTGCTATTGTTCATAGCTCTGAATATCCCTAGTATGGTCTGTCGCTCCAGATAGATGAGTACGGATGCTACGAGCGATAGGACCAGTAGGATCCAGAAGAGCAGAGTCCTGTAGTCGCTGCCAGCGACACCGCCTTTTTCGTCCAGGCTGATAGGGCCGATCTCAGCACCCGTAAATACCTCGGTGATCCGTCCATCGCTTTCTACGGCGTCTTCGATTTTGTCTAGGATCTCAGCTGAGCCATTGTCTGGCGACTCTAGCACCTCTGGATCTGAAGCATACGCTATCACCGCATCCCCAGCACTCACCTCGGTAGGCGACGCGTCATCTGCCGTGCCTCCCGCGTCAGCTATTGGCTTGGCTTCGGGTGCGTCCTTATTGACAGCAGCAGACACAGGGGGAGCTTCTTCGCTAGCGGCAATATCGTCAGCGGGTCCGCTGGATGATGCGACCCCAGGCCTTTCTATTTTCTTTTTCTTGCTTGCAACTCTGAGATTATTCTTAGGAGCAGCAGACTTGCGCAGACCACTTTTACGTGCATCAGCTATGGCCGATTCGCTCGCTCGACCAGCTAGATGAAAGGGATTGCTGCCAGCGGCTATCTCTGGACTGAGATTCACAATCGGCTCAGCAGGATCGGCCAGCGGAGAAGATTCCGATACATCATCTGACGACTCAGGTGTGCCGCTGATAGTACCGACTTCTGGGCTTTCTACTGCGCTTGGCGCTGTGAGTTCTTCTTCTGGAGTCGCCTCTGTTTCTGCTGGCGTGCGCTCTGGGGTGAGCGCCTCTGGCTCTGAGACTTCTGTCTCCGTAGGTGCAAGTGCTTCCTGTGCGTCGTTGACCTCAGTATTCTCGGCGTTACTTGGCGAGGTCACCACGGTTGGCACAGTCCCGCTATCTGCTTGTCCAGCTGTACCTCTTGCCTCCTCTGGGCTAAGCCGCGTGCTAGCTTGCCGCTTGATCACTGGCGTACTGCTCTGCGTCTCGCCACTTCGAGGCTGGAGATCAAAGGGCGTCTGCGCACTTGCCACGGTGCTCACAAGACAGATCAGTAGCACGATAAGTGCTCGCATATGGGGAAGGCGATACATCAGAAAAATAAATATATAAGTATATTCTCATGTATCGTTCATTTCGCTGAGGCTTTCGCCAAAATTACTACCCTACTAGCCTCAATCTTTCTTTGCAAAGAATGCCTCGCTGTGGCGGTAGCATTTGGACGTAAGTCCGCCACCTCGTCATACATGACATATAATCGCAGTGAGAAATAGAAGCTTCTACTTAGAGCTCAGAGGACATACTCCCGAGCTAGCAATTGTCTGCGTGTGTCTCGTGGAGACGCGGCAGTCTACGGACGAAAATGCGCAGATGCTCACTGGAACGCTTCCTGTGCTCTACTCCCGCCCTAGATACGCCCCCAGTGCCTGCGTGCCGCCGCTATGATAATATACCACATGATCGTACTGGTGCCACTGATACATATCATGGTGCCTGCTAGTGTGCCACAGGGTGGGCGCGGTGTAGATAGGATCCAGCAGTATGTCCTCCTGCTGATTGATATGACCTATATACTCAGCGATCTCGGATCGGTAGCTGCCATAGGTGTAGAGCTGCTCCTCCGCTACCCACTGCAGCCTCGCACTGGCGCGCTCTGCATGTACTTGTCTGAGGCCAAATCCCTTACCAGCAGGATATGCCAGTAGATCAAAGCGGTCAGGCAAATAGGCATCGAGAGCCATCACCGTAGTGCCCGTCCCAGCAGCTAAGATGACCAGTACCCTGCCCTCAGCGATCCCCGTGGTCAGCTCCTGCGCGAGTCCATGTAGTCCTACTTGGGCATAGGCTCCTGCGCCGCCCTCGGGAAGCCATATCTGACCTATCTCTGGATGATAGCTGGCCTGCGACCGCTCATGTCTGAGATCGCGATAGGCAGAGCGGCTTATGCGCTCTATCTCTGCGCCCATCCGTCTAGCGGCTCTGAGAGTAGGTGTATCAAGTGAGTTTGACTCGCGCACAATGATGCGAGCGGCTATACCAAGATCATGAGCCAGGCCCGCTGTAGCGTACAGATGGTTGCTATGTGCGCCACCCATAGTGTGCAGCGCTATCCGCTGAGGATCCTGATTCTCGTTTCTGATTTGCTCTACGAGATCTATGACACCAGCGAGCTTCCTCCATTTATTTCCGCCATACACCGCATGCAGCAGATCATCACGCTTGATCCATAGACTCGGATGCTCCCCTGATAGGGTTATTTTATGCAAAGGACTGGTGTCAATCATCGTCTGAGCTAATAAAGCTGCCGTACTTTGAGTTACAAGTACAGATGGACAAAAGTATCAGGATACAGCAGAGAGCAGAAATAGCCAATGTCATTACCCATGGTCTGGGCTGTGTGGCGGCTATCGTGGGGATCATATTCTTACTCATCAGGACAGCGGACGATCCTGGCTATGCTCTGATCGCAGCTGCTGCTATCTATGGCTTTGGCTTGATATTTACCTTGCTCGCATCGAGTATGTATCACAGTCTCAAGGCCACCAGGTTTTCGCAGACATGGAAGCTACTGGATCATCTGGCTATCTTTTTCCTCATAGCGGGTACTAATACGCCACTCGTGCCTATCTACTTAGAAGGTTGGATAGGTGTTGCTTATCTGATCGCACTATGGTCTATGGTCGGAGTGGGGATATTGCTCAAGCTAAAATTTATCGAGTCTCACGATCGCCTGCTGACATACTACTATGTGCTACTAGGATGGATGGCCGTCATAGTCCTACCCTTCATGTGGGATTCTCTGCCAGGAGAGGTGTTTGGTCTGATCGTAGGTGGAGGAGTCGCCTACAGTAGCGGTGTATATTTCTACATGCATGATGAGCGCCCTTGGAATCATCCCATCTGGCATCTCTTGGTCCTCATGGGAGCAGGGCTTCACTTTTGGGCGATTTGGCTAGCTGCGGGAAGCTAGATGCAGGTGGTGCATTGATCCGATATTGTCGGCAATTGATAGAATAATTCTGTCGTGCCTCCTACCTTCCTTGTATCATTGAGATCATATCTGCAGATGCCCTGCAGGAGCAAGCCTTGATCCATATGAAACCGACATACCTTACCTTACTCTTTTGCCTGTGCCTAGCAAGCACTCATGCCCAAGAAATCTGGACGCTAGAGCAGTGCGTAGACCACGCCATGGAAGCTAGCCGAGACGTAGAGCTGGCTCGGATGAACAGCGCTGGAGCCGACATCGACCTGCAGCAAGCCAGACAGGCCAGGCTGCCATCTCTCAGCGGAAATGTGGGCGTCAACGGAAACTTTGGTCGGTCTATTGATCCTGTGACCAACTCATTTGAAAGTCAAAATTTTTATAGCAACGGCATCTCGCTTGGCGGTGGTGTACTGCTCTATAATGGTGGCAGGATCAATCATCAGATTAAGCAAGCGCAGATCAATCAAGCCGCCGCTCTAGAAGATCAGCAAGCCAGTCGCAATGCTGTAAGCCTCAATGTCGTCAATGCATTTCTCCAAGTGCTCCTCAGCAAAGAGAATGTCGTCAATGCTCGCGAACAAGCCAATGTCCTCGCCGAACAAGTAGCCAACACCTCAAAGCTCGTGGACGCAGGCGCGGTAGCCAAGGTAAATTTACTCACCATAGAAGCGCAGTATGCTCGCGAGCAACAGAATCTCGTCACAGCAGAAAATCTCCAGACGCTCAATCTCTTAGCTCTCAAGCAGCTGCTCTGGCTAGAGCCAGACTATGATCTCGATATCGTAGCACCTTCTGACCTCGAAGCAGAGCAGTACATGATGCCCAGAGCATTTGACCAAGTATATGTAGCGGCTCTAGAGCGGCTACCAGAGATGAAAGCTAGCGAACTCCGCGTAGACGCTGCTCAGCTCAACAAAGATCTAGCCCAGAGTGGCAGACTCCCAAGTCTATCTCTAGGATACGGCGCTGGGACCAACTGGTCTAGTCTAGCGAGACAACGCGGCGCATCACTGGGCACGATCGTAGTGCCGCAGGGCAACTTTGTCATCGGCGGTACTACTGTCCCAGTAGGCATCGAAGTAGAAAACTTTGATATTGTCAACACGCCCTATTTTGATCAACTCAATAATAACATCAACTACAGTCTCAGTATCAATGCCGCCATACCCATCTACAGCAACGGCATCAATACAGCTAATATCCAGCGAGCAGAACTAGGCGCTCGACAGTCTGAGATACAGCTTGATCAGACGAGGCAAACGGTACGCACTAATGTGCAAAACGCCATAGCCAATCACCGCGCCGCAGCCCAGCGATATGATGCCGCGCGCAGATCACTCTCTTCTCAGCAGCTCGCTGCAGAAAATGCCCAGCGACAATATGACGTGGGCGTGATCAATAGCTACGATCTACTCAATGCACAAAACGCTTTTCGCCAAGTGCAGAGCGAGGTACTGCAAGCGAAATACGATCTCATATTTACCTATAAGCTCATCGACTTCTACATGGGAATCCCCATCACTCTCTAAGACCATATACAGACCATCATGACCAAGACAAAAAAGAAAAAAAGGAAATTCGGCTGGCTCATCTGGCTACTTGTCATACTCCTCATAGGAGTATTTGCTCTGGCGCTGATCAAGAAAAAGTCATCTGACAAGGGTAAAGAAGTCACTACCACGGAGGTCATCAGGACGACCATCTATGAGACAGTAGGTGCGAGTGGAAAGATCTATCCCATCACAGAAGTGAAGATCAGCTCAGATGTCTCTGGAGAGATTGTAGAACTCTACGTAGCAGAAGGTGATAGTGTAAGCGCCGGTCAGCTCCTCGCGCGCATAGATCCTGATGCATTCGAGTCGCAAGTGGAACGAGCCAAAGCATCTGTGAACAACGCCAAGGCCAATGCCTCGATGTCGCAGGCAAGTCTACAGACTAGTATAGCGCAGAAAGAGCAAGTCCAGGCCTCACTCATCAATGCCCGAAAGATCCACGAGCGCAATACCACCCTATTCAATGAAGGCGTGGTATCTCAAGCCGAATTTGACGCGTCACTCGCAGCGTTACAGGCGCAAGAAGCTAATCTCAAATCCGCAGAAGCCAATATCGCCTCTGGTCGCAAAAGCATAGAAGCAGCTGGCTTTAACGTAAAAAGCGCAGAAGCAGGACTCAAAGAATTAAAGACAGCTCTCAGCCGTACCACCATCACAGCACCTATGAGCGGAGTCGTATCCAATCTCAGCGTAGAACTAGGTGAGCGCGTCGTGGGAACCATACAGATGAGCGGTACAGAAATGATGCGTATCGCTAATCTCTATGCCATGGAAGTGCAAGTGGATGTATCAGAGAATGACATCCTGCGCGTCGCCATGGGCGATAGCGTGCTCATAGAGGTGGATGCGTACTACGACAAGGAATTTTATGGAAAGGTGACGCAGATCGCCAACAGCGCCAGCAATACAGGTCAGCAAGCTCTAGCCACCGATCAAGTCACTAACTTCATCGTCACCGTACAGATCAATCCCGATAGCTACCAGAGCCTGATTGCCGAAGGGCGAAAATTCCCATTCAGACCAGGCATGTCAGCGACTGTAGAGATCTTCACAGAGCAGAAAACTGACATCGTCGCAGTGCCCATACAAGCTGTAAGCACCCGAGATAAAAAAGATAAAAAATCATCCTCTGATACCTCTGATGACAATCAAGGTGACACTGCCAAAGATCTAGATGACGTCAATGAAATCGTATTTGCTGTACGCGCTGATACAGCGGACATGGTCATAGTGAAGACTGGCATCCAAAATGATGAGTACATCGAGATCATCTCAGGCCTAGAAGAAGGCGAGACCATCGTCAAAGGACCTTACAGCGCTGTATCACGTACGCTAGATGCTGGAGACAAGCTCGAGCCTAAGTCCGAGGGCGACAAGAATAAAGAGAAAGAGAAAAAAGATTGATCCTGCGTGAGCACTCGACTGATTATCTTTCTTAAAAATCCTGTAGCAGGCAAGGTCAAGACACGATTGGCTCAGAGTATAGGTCATGAGCGAGCACTGCAAGTCTACGAGCTGCTTACATCTCACACCATCAGTGAAGCCATTGCAAGCAATCTGAGCACCGTGATATATTGGTCTGATCATCAAGTCACAGAATGTCATACAGATCAGAGTGTGCAGGCTGCTGGAGATCTGGGCGAGCGCATGCTCACCGCTCTGCGTACAGAGTTACAGACCCACGGCAGTGCCATACTCATAGGATCTGACTGCCCCATGATGTCTCACACGCTACTGCGCCAAGCCGCTGCCGATCTAGAAGACCACGACATAGTCTTAGGACCAGCAGAAGATGGCGGTTACTACCTCATAGGCATGAAGTCTGCTCACGCTGAGCTCTTCAGAGATCTGCAGTACAGTACAGATCACCTACTCGCTGACACACTAGATAGAGCCAAAGCAGCGAATCTCACAGTTGCCTCATTGCCCACACTGAGCGATATCGATTACCTAGAAGATCTAGATAAATTTCACTCCGCAGCTAGCGATGATCATCCCCTCCAGGCCGCTCTCTCATCGATTTTGCACAAGTGATTAATTCCTGAGATATTCAGCAGGAATTCTATTCGGATAATCGGTGATGATGCCGTCGACGCCCATATCTAGCATCAACTGGATATCTTCTCTCTTATTGACCGTCCAGGGTATAAGTGATATTCCAAGATCGCGCGTGTCTCGCCGTAGTTTCTGATCGACTAGTGAGAAATGCGGACTATATATCTGTGGTCTGAATCCCAATTTGTCTATTGTCACAGATAAGTCATCACTACCTTCATCCACCAAGTAGACAAGATCTATTCCCAGACTACGGCTATGCAGATACTGCAAAGTCCTCACGTCAAATGATTGGATGGTGGCACGCTCCTTTAGATCGTTTTCTGTGATGACGCTCACTAGGGCATCAGCATACTCTTTATAACTTGGATAATATAGGCTATCCCACTCTGGCCTGCTCTTGATCTCGATATTGTAGCGCACACTTGGATAAGCCTTTTCAGCAGCAGCGATGACATCCACTAGCAGGGGCTTAGCTACCGCTTGCAACTGCTGCTCTGGAAATCTGGGATGACGCTTAGAGCCCACATCGTATTGCTGCAGTTGCTCCGCAGTCATCTCATACAGATTGTGCTGATGCATGGAGTCTTCAGAGATGGCCGCCCCATCTGGACCACGAGCTATCTCGGGATTCATCCATGGCTCATGCGATACCGCGAGCAGACCATCAGCGAGCATACACACATCCATCTCCAGGGTATGTACACCAAGATCTATGGCATGGAGAAATGCGGGAAGGGTATTTTCCGGACGCAGTCCACGGCATCCGCGGTGTCCCTGTACATCTATAGTCATAGGCTGTGAGCATGCACCGAGGCCAAGTACAAATACGATAGCGGCCGCGTGCTGAGTTAATTGCATCTGATAAATATAAGGACACTTGCTCTATCACTAGAGAGAGAGCGCGGCATCTGTAAGCGCAGACCTGTAGATTTCCTTGAGGCCTTTCG
>JAHDBH010000041.1:0-6437 GCA_020630495.1 Saprospiraceae bacterium | reverse complement strand
TTGTCGCTCATCTTGATCTCATTGCCATAGCTATCATAGTACATGACTTTACCCTGCGGTGCCATCATCTCAAGGTCCTTAGATATTTCTTCTTTATTACCTACTACAGTGATGATCATATTCTCTGGGCGGATGTACTTCTGCGCCATGCGCTGCACATCCGCTACCGTCACTGCATCTAGCTTCTTGAGATAGTTCTCGTAGTAGTCGTCTGGTAGATTGTACTTCTGTGTATTGAGAGCAAATCTTGCTATCGTCTGAGGACTCTCAAGCGAGCGAGCAAATGATCCTGCAAGTACGTTCTTCACAAGAGAGAGCTCATCAGCAGTCACAGGCTCATTTCTCATACGATTGATCTCGTAGAGGAACTCAGTCACCGAGCTGTCTGTCACTTCGTTTCTTACACTGGCACCAGCAGAGAATACACCCACTTCTTCATCGCTGCTGAGTGATGAGCGAGCGCCGTAGGTATATGCCTTGTCTTCACGCAGATTTTGCATGAGTCTACCAGAGAATACGCCTCCGCCTAGGATAGCATTCATCACGCGGGCGGCGATGACATCTTCTGTTGCGGGCTTCAAGTCTACTACATTAGCCACGCGGATCACAGACTGCACAGCTGCATCTTTATTGACTACAGCTACCACAGGGCCATCCATCGGCATCTTAGGTGCATCGTAGTCATGCTGTGGCGCTGAGCCGCCAGACCACTTACCGAAGTATTTCTTAGCTAGACGCTCCGCCTCCTCTGGCGTGATATCACCTACTACTACCAGGTATGCACCATCTGGCTTAAAGTACTCACTGTAAAATTTCTTAGCATCATCCAGTGTCACCTTATTTACCGTCTCCTCCGTCATCATCTCACCATAGGGGTGCTCCTTACCGTAGAGTAGCGCATTGCTGACTCGCTGGCTGATGGCATTGGGATCTTCCTTGCTCTGTGCAAGACCGCTGAGAGTCTGTGTACGACTCTTCTCTAGCTCTGCTTCTGGAAAAGCTGGATTGTAGAGTACATCAGCCATGATCTCAAGGAGGTCTTCCTTGTGCTTAGTCAGTGAACTGGCAAACATGCCGCCTGCATTGGTATTGAGCGATGCTCCCATGAAGTCTACGGCATCATCGATCTCCGCTTTGCTACGGGTCGTGGTTCCCTTGCTCATGAGATCTCCGGCGAGAGATACATAGCCAGCTTTGTCACCCTCCACGATAGGATCCGTATCTAGTGATAGCTGCCATGATACACGTGGTACCTTGTGATTCTCGACGATGATGACCTGGAGGCCATTGTCAAGTTTCATCGTCTTACTCTCTCCGATCTCGATGCTGCGAGGTTCGCCTGGAGTAGGTGGCTGTGATCTGAATGTGGCGCCTGCGTCCATGGAAGTTTGCTTAGCTGGCATCTGCTCCGCCTCGGCAGACATATCGCTCTTGTCAGACATCTCAGTCTTGACCGTCTTAGCTGTGGTATCGCATGCCATGAGTGTGATCAGGGCAGCGAGACATATATATAGTTTTTTCATAGTAGTATGTGCTTCTTTCTTAGGATTAGGATTTGCTTGGCTTGGGTAGGTAGTAGAGTGTCACGCGATTGCTCGGGACAAAGTACTTCTGCGCTACCCTGCGTATATCTTCTTTGGTCACAGACATGTAGCGATCTAGCTCTGTATTGATCAGATCAGCATCGCCAAAGTAGGTGTGATAGTTAGCTAGTGACTCAGAGATACGTGAGATGGACGCTGCCGTGCTGGCATAGTCGTTCTCGAGCTGATTGCGGAGTTTTTCAAACTCGCGATCCGTGATGAGCTCATTGCGCACCACATCCATCTGCTCGTCGATAGCCATCTCCAGATCTGCGAGATCTACCCCCATATTGGCTATTCCAAAGGCGATATTAGCTCCAGGATCCTCCATAGGTAATGGGAAGGTCCCTACAAATACTGCTTTCTGCTGCTCATCCACCATCGTGCGATAGAGGCGGGAGCTATTACCCTGGCTCATCAGCTGGCCGAGCATAGCGACTGCGTAGTAGTCATCAGTTCCCTGAGCAGGGATACGATACGTATGGATCACAGCAGGCAGCTGGATCTGATCATACACAGTATCTCTGATCTCTCCCGTGAGCGGTGGCTCCGTCTGAGATGGTCTTGGGATGGCTTTGGTGCCTTTGGGTATGCTGCCAAAGTACTGATCGACCCACTTTTTAGCGTCAGCGATATCAATGTCCCCCGCTATAGATAGCGTAGCATTATTGGGTACATAGAAGGTCTCGTAGAAGTCCTTGTAGTCTTTTTCCTCGGCAGCTTCTAGGTGCTCCATGCTACCGATGATGGGCCATCTGTAGGGATGTACTTTGTAAGCACGCTTCATCGCCTCCTCTACTACTGAGCCGTATGGCTGATTGTCCACACGCTGGCGGCGCTCCTCTTTCACCACTTCGCGCTGCGTCTCGATACCCTTCTCGTCTACCACGGCGTGGAGCATACGCTCACTCTCTAGCCATAGACCGAGCTCGAGCTGATTGCTCGGCAGGATCTCAAAGTAAAATGTACGATCCCAAGATGTATTAGCATTGAGCGTACCGCCAGCATTTTCTACATACTTGGTGTATTCACCGCGACCTATGTTTTCGCTTCCTTCAAAGAGCAAGTGCTCAAAGAAATGTGCAAATCCCGTACGATCAGGATTTTCGTTTTTGGAGCCTACGTGATAGAGCACGCTGACTGCCACCACAGGTGTAGTATTATCTTGATGAAGGATGACATGGAGACCATTGTCGAGGTCATACTCCATAAAGTCGATCTGAGTGCGCTGTGCACACAGGAGCAAACTGCTCATCGCCACACATAGGACGAGTAGAGTTCTAGTAATCATAGTTGTAAGCATTGGTTTGATATAAGAGACGTAAGTGTCTGGGGTAAAGTTCGCTGATTATGGGCCTTTCAGCTGCTCATACCGGACGGTTTTCTACTAATGTGGTCGGATCATCGAGCTATGGACACTTATCTACGAGCGATCATGTAGCTCTGACTGCCTTCATCACCGTGTGATGATATGTTCTGAGCCTTGTCAGGCAAATGCGTACTAGGCCAGCGTCAAAGTCCTGTCATTTCTGCTACTGCTGCATCGAGATGTGCAGCTCGCCGCTACTATATTTGCAGAGACGCAAATGTGATGAACATAAAGCGTGGTAGACTGTCCCTCCTCTATGGAGTAGGGTAGTAAAAAACGGCGGTAGCATTTGGCGCTTGACGCCCCAAAATCTCGCTAGCCTCCTCTCATAGATAATCGCTCAATTTAATCATATATATCATGGAAAATAATCATAATGGCAACCACGGAAAAGCCTGGGATGTCAATGAAAGTGAAGCCAAGTGCCCCTTCCTCGGTGGAGCTATCTCTAAGCCCGCTGGACGAGGTACTTCTGTCAATGACTGGTGGCCTGACCGCCTGCGTATAGATATCCTCAAGCAGCATAGCCAAGAGTCCAATCCTATGGACGATGACTATGACTACGCTGAAGAATTTAAATCTCTCGATCTCGCAGCCGTAAAGCAAGATCTCACACACCTGATGACGGACTCACAGGACTGGTGGCCCGCTGACTATGGTCACTATGGACCTTTCATGATCCGTATGGCATGGCACAGTGCAGGTACCTATCGTATCGCAGATGGTCGTGGTGGAGCCTGCTCAGGTACACAGAGATTCGCTCCGCTCAATAGCTGGCCTGACAATGCCAATCTGGACAAAGCTCGCCTACTCCTATGGCCTATCAAGCAGAAGTACGGCCGCAAGATCTCATGGGCAGACCTCATGATCCTAGCAGGAAATGTAGCTCTAGAGTCTATGGGCTTTGAGACATTTGGCTTTGCAGGTGGACGTGAAGACGTGTGGGAACCAGAGGAAGACATCTACTGGGGATCAGAGACCGAGTGGCTCGGCGACGAGCGCTATACAGGCGATCGCGAGCTTGAGTCGCCACTTGCCGCTGTGCAGATGGGACTCATCTACGTCAATCCCGAGGGACCCAATGGCAATCCTGACCCAGTCGCTAGTGCGAGGGATATCCGCGAGACATTTGGCCGTATGGCGATGAATGATGAAGAAACAGTTGCCTTGATCGCTGGCGGACATACATTTGGTAAGACTCACGGCGCGGCTGATCCTGATCAGTATGTAGACGTGGAGCCAGCTGGCGCTGCGATAGAACTCCAAGGCCAAGGATGGGCCAATAGCTACGGCCCAGGTCATGGCAAGCACACCATCACCAGTGGTCTGGAAGGAGCCTGGACAGATACTCCTGTGCAGTGGAGCCACAGCTACTTCAAGAATCTCTTTGAGTACGAGTGGGAACTGACTAAGAGTCCTGCTGGTGCTCATCAGTGGCGCCCAGTGAATGGCGGTGGCGCTGGTACGATACCTGATGCGCACGACCCTGCTGTCAAGCACGCACCATTCATGCTGACCTCTGATCTGGCACTGCGCATGGATCCTGCTTACGAGAAAGTCTCACGCAGATTCTATGCTGATGAGGAAGCCTTTAAGGATGCATTTGCTCGAGCATGGTACAAGCTCACTCATAGAGATATGGGACCACGCGATCGCTATCTCGGTCCAGAGGTACCAGCAGAAGAGCTCATCTGGCAAGATCCTATACCAGCAGGACCATCGCTAGACGCGAGCGCTATCAGCGCACTCAAGGAGCACATCCTCGCGTCAGGCTTAGGCGTCTCAGAGCTCGTAGCCACAGCATGGGCCTCAGCATCTACCTATAGACACAGTGATAAGCGCGGTGGAGCCAACGGCGCCCGTATACGCCTGGCGCCTCAGCGCTACTGGCAAGCTAACAATCCCGCTCAGCTAGCCCACGTGATAGAGTCTCTAGAAGCTATACAAGCCTCCTACTCGGGAGAGGTCTCGCTAGCTGATCTGATCGTGCTCGGTGGATGCGTCGCTATAGAAAAGGCCGCTGCGGATGCGGGACATGTAGTGACTGTACCCTTCACGCCTGGTCGTGGAGATGCCAGCCCTGAGCAGACAGATGCAGAGGCATTTGAAGTACTAGAACCACGAGCTGACGCATGGAGAAACTTCCTCAAGGACAGCACCAAAGCCAATGCCGAAGACCTCATGATCGACAAGGCAAATCTGCTCACACTCACAGCTCCAGAGCTCACAGTACTCCTAGGAGGCATGCGTGCACTCGGTGCCAACTACGACGGCAGTCGCCACGGTGTGCTCACAGATCGCCCTGGTCAACTGACTAATGACTTCTTTGTCAATCTGCTCGATCTCTCCACGCAGTGGAAACTGGCCGATAAGACTAATGGTATCTACGAAGGCCATGATCGTCGCACAGGCCAGACCAAGTGGACAGCGACTCGTGTAGATCTCATCTTTGGATCCCAATCAGAGCTGCGCGCCATCTCAGAAGTCTACGGCTGCGCGGACGGTGAGAGAAAGATGGTCCAGGACTTTGTGAAAGCATGGGCCAAGGTGATGGATCTAGATCGCTATGATGTGAAGTAGGCAAGGACTTTTATCTGACAATTTTGAGAGGAGCAGCAGTTTTGTTGCTCCTTTTTTATTAGGGGATGAAAGTCATGCTTGTCTATTAGCATTCGAAGTGCGCTATATTTTCACGGCTATTTGCCAAGGTAGACGTGAACGGCTGTACGATAAAGGTGCACATAACTGCACTTCTACCTCACATCACGCGTTGTAACAGCCCTAATACGGATTAAATTACATCAAAGAGCAATCTAATGCACCTTCAAGATAATCTCGCAGAGCTCATAAAGGCCCGCAGAAAGGTCCTGGGAATTAAGCAAGAAGATCTAGCTGAGTTATCAGGCGTAGGTCTGAGGACTGTGAAGTCCATAGAGACAGATTCAGCTAATCCTACCTGGCAGACCATCACCGCTTTGCTTGACGTACTAGGATTGAAGATCGTATTTACGACCAAACTATGAGGCGCGCTGCACGAATATGGAAAAATGACACGCTTGTGGGGCTGCTGCATGAGAATGCAGATGGTAGCTTCACTTTTACATACGACGAGATGTACTATCACAATCGCGATGAACCGCCCGTAAGTCTCACCATGCCCAAGACGCAGGCTGTATATCATAGTCCTGTACTATTTCCAGTATTCTACCATATGCTGGCGGAGGGTGTCAACCGTAAATTGCAATTAAGACATCTTAGAATTGACGAGGATGACGACTTTGGCTTATTTCTCGCTACGGTCAATAAGAACTCCATCGGCGCCTTGCATGTAGTAACTGTTACCTATGATTGAACCCATACATACTTGCCCAGGCACTCTGAAGCCTGGCTATGACAGTTATTCTATGGGATGTCTCCGTTCGATGTTTTTTTCGCGACGCGTGAGCCATATCCTTCCTTATGACAGTCCCGATAAGATGGACAGT
>JAHDBH010000184.1 GCA_020630495.1 Saprospiraceae bacterium | reverse complement strand
TGATATCTGTTGTATTACCTCTTGCACTCCTCGGTTCCACCAAGTCTGTGATCAGTAAGGTGTGGAGTGCGGGTCACCCCACTGCCATGTATTGCTTTGATATTCACTGCGTATTTCCTCATGAGAAGCGACCTGTTTCTGACATGGTATCGATGAATATGTTTGCGGTATGTGATGGATCATTGCATATGGTATGTGGGATGGCATAGCTGCTTGACTGCGCGCGGTCAAAGCGCAGACATGCCACTGTTTGCGTGCGCCAGGCTGCGGCTGGGCAAACGCTCTTTAGAAATGCACGGTAGATCGTTATTTAGAAGCGATGTGTCTTTCTGTCGAGTTGTGAGCCGTTTTGTATTTCTTTCGGTGAGATCTGCGGATCTCTGTGCGTCCCTTTTTAGCGTCCCTGTTTACGCCAGCCCAAAGCAGACGCGTCTGCTACGTGCAGGATGGCCGGCTCAGCAACTAATAATCCACCTGAGGATGAGCAGCGTCGGCTCGAGGAGCTGGGCGACTCCGCGGAGCTGCCCGGAGCTGCCGGCGAGGGAAGGCAATTGCGCAGTCGCATTGTCCCTCCAGCTCCTGCTGCATCAGGCAGCCGACAGGTGCCTGTCTCATCTCTCTCAGTTCCTGAATCGTATATCACTGTCGATACTCTCGCGGATGCGCTGCGGCAGTCCCGAAGTAACGAGCCTGATCTGACGAAAGGAAAAGTGCCTGAGTGGAATATTAAGACCGAAGATTTCGTTGCGTACGAACAAAAGGTCGAGTTGTGGGTTGGCCAGTATGGCCTGAGTCATTTGTTGCGTGTACCTCCAGCTGCTGGCGAAGAGCGTACACACAGCAAGGCAAGAGCTCAAGTGCTCATGACTCTGCCTCCTGCTGATAGAACTACTGTCTATCGTATGACCAATTTGTGTGACGCCTGGGATTATCTCAAAGCCAAATATCGTCCTAGCACTGAAGCTGAGATTCACAAGTTGTGGAGTAAGTTCAATGCTTTGTCCAGAGGCAATAGAGATGTTGGGTCTTACTGTGGTGAAGTCATGAGTGTGTACACACAGCTCGAGGCACTTGGTGCTGACGTCGGTATGCGATGGTTGCGACTTAAGTTACTCGAAGTGGGTGAAGAGTTCAACACTGTGCGCGGTGAACTGCTCTTTGCCAACCCCCACGTAATCATTGCGCGATTGACTGAACACGCTGAGTTGTTGAAATCACAGAGATTGCAGGCTGGGTCTGGCATGCCTGCGGGCAAGAATGACAGACGCTGGCGAGGCCCTAAGGGTGGCAAGACTGGTCCTGATGTTGGCGGTGTCGGTGCTCCTCGCGAGGAAACACGCGAATGCTTCTTCTGCAAGAAGAAAGGTCACATCAGAGCCAACTGCCCTCAGCGCAAGCAGGCTGCGGCCAAGGGCAAGGCTGATCAAGCAGTCCTGGCCATTGAGGTGCCTCCCAAATGGCCTGCATGTGCCTTAGCTGCATGGAATCTGGTGATTGATAGCGGCACAGATATCAACGTGGTAGGCAATCGTGACATGTTTACCGAGATAAGTCCATGCAGTTTCAGTGCCTGTCCTGCGGGGAAAGGTGCACTGCCCATTGTAGGAAAGGGAACCATTCAAGTGTGTGTTGGGTCATACACTGACATGCATGGGAACATTCATCCCATAGACCTAGAGATCCCTGACGTCTATTATGCGCCTGAATGTCCGTACAACCTGCTGTCCACCAAGTACCTCAGATATGAGCACATATACCTTGACACGCGTCGCTGTGTTGTGCTTGTGCCTGGTTTCTCGGACATGAAACCATCCCACGAGGATGAGTCCAAGATTCATGAGGTGGATGACGATGGCAATCCTGTGTTCGCTTTCAAAGTGGGCAACAAGGGGAAACCTGTCCTGCGTGGACAAAAGGTGAACCGAGGGGAGCCCTGGACTGCTCGTAGCAGCCCAGCATCTCTGATGAGTGATCGTGACAGTTTGTGCGATGTTGCTGCTGTGGGCATTACTGCCAAGCCTGGACCAGTTGTTGCGGCAAACGGTCAGCCAACAGGCGAAGTGGTGCCAGATGTCCCGTTGGACAGTTACACTGTAGACCCAGTGATGGTTGCGCACCTGTCTTTCCACGGTTCGAACTGGGTGCTCAAACGCATGGAGAGCAACTCAGATGTGTTTGCTGAGCTGAACCTATCAGTCGGTAGAGAAGCGATCGGGCACCGCTGTCACGGGTGCAGGATTGGGAATGTTCCAGCAATGAACATTTCCAATAACGATCGATCACTCACCGGCAAAGCAAAGCACCCAGGTGAGCAGCTGCATGTGGATTTGGCAGGTCCCATCACGCCCGTTGGCATTGGTGGTATGAAGTATGTTCTGTTTGTGGTGGATGCGTTCACCCGCTACACGTATGCCATATGCTTGCGAGCAAAGAGCGAGGCTGCGGCCATGATCTCTTATGTGATCGAGCGAATCCGTGTGCATGTGATCAAGTCGAATGAGTCTGTTGTGATTCTCCATTCCGATCAGGGTGGTGAATTCAGTGTGTCTGCGCTGAAGAAGTATATTCAGAAGCGAGGCATGACTCACGTCCAGACTGCAACGGGTGAGCATCGCTCTAATGGCATGGTTGAGCGCAAGATAGGCATTGTGTTTGAGTCTGTGAGGTCTGTTCTGTTGGTCAGTGGTCTTCCCCTGTTTCTGTGGCCGGAGACAGTTGCCAGTGTTGTCCATGGGAACAATCTCTCGCCGTGCTCGGCGTTGTACCATGACAGACTGTCAGTGTATCTGGCTGCTGAGAAGAAGAAGCTCAAAGGCACTCTTCCTGCGGGAATACAGCCTTCGAAGATGAAGAAGCAAGATCTGAAGAAGCTGCTGAAGGAGCAGGAAAG
>JAHDBH010000040.1 GCA_020630495.1 Saprospiraceae bacterium | reverse complement strand
AGAAATGCGAATGTCTGACCTCTTTTTGATAAAGTAGTGTACATAGTTTCGATTTAAGAATGATGGAAAGAGGTCCTTGCTTATCTGCGGAATACATTGTTTCTCGCCATCACATCTACTAGACCGATACTCGCTTCCTCCATCTTGAGTACTAGGCTATCAATCTTAGAAACTATCAGATTATAAAATATCTGTAGGATAATCGCGACTATAAGTCCAAATACTGTAGTCAAGAGTGCAACCTTGATACCACCGGCAACTACTGTAGGTGAAATATCACCTGCCGCCTCAATGTCATCAAAGGCACCAATCATACCTATTACCGTACCCATAAACCCAAGCATAGGTGCAATGGCAATGAATAGCGATATCCAAACCAGTCCTTTCTCTAGTAGTCCCATCTGAACGCTACCGTAGGAAACAATGGCTTTCTCGACGGCTTCTGGGCCATCATCGGCACTCTTCAATCCTTCGTAGAGAACACTGGCCGTAGGACCTGTAGTGGATCTGAGAGTATTGAGAGCGCCCTCGCGATCGCCCTCGGCGAGTCGGCTGTCTACCTTGGTGAGTAGTCTATCGGTATTGACACTGGCAATATTGAGCGTGATGATACGCTCGATACAGAAGGCAAGTCCTAGAATGAGACACACTAGTACGAGGATCATGAATCTCCAGTCACCCTCTATAAATTTCTCCTTCAGAACTTGAAATAGAGTCGTCTTCACTGTATCAGATTCCTGAGCCATGAGGGCATAAGGCATGAGACTAGCGATAGCCATGATCGCCCAAGTAGTCAGTACATTCAGTTTTTTTCGCATGATGTTTCTAGTTAGTGTTAGCAGTTGTTTCGATTGGAAAAGATGAAATCGAGTAAGACATTACTCGCTATCAATATCTTATGTATTCTATGTTTTATGAATATGATATTTTCACCTCCGATAATGGACAAATATAAGTGATCGCAGTCAGTTCTCAGAGATCTAATCAAGGCACGAATCTAAGCGATCTCTTGCAGCTAGTGCAACTATATCTTAGAAAATCTTTCCCTTAAGATGGTCTCAGTCCTACTATGTGGTGTGCGGTGAGCTCAAAAAACAGCGTCCAGAGGCCTCCAATGGATACTCTGATCTATCATGCCTGTGTCATGAGGTACACGATATACCCCTGGCTAGCACACTGGACACATACCCAGATGGTGTGGTCGACCTGGTCCGATATATGCTGAAGCTATCTTAGGCGAGCGTAAGTGATGTGGAGAGACGCATTTGGCTCCGCGAGTCTCTGAGGACTCGCGAGAGTCTTCGGACCAGAAAGGCCCTTCACCAACTGACTACTTACATCCACACCCGCTCCATAGATAACTACCAGAAATATCTATGCGCCTCACTAGGCCTCTCGGACTTGCAGCCATCTGGCCATATACTTGCCCAAGATGTCGTACTCTAGATTGACTAGCACTCCTGGCATCCATGCCTTTGCACGTGTGTGCTCATAGGTGTAAGGAATGATGTCCACGTAGAATCGCTCCGTGGTCGGCTCATTAACCGTGAGGCTGATACCGTCAATGCAGATACTGCCTTTGGGCACCAACAGGTGAGCACTCTCTGGATCGTAGGCAAAGCCGAATCGCCAAGAACCGTCCTTGTCCTCCCGCGATATGCACGTGGCAGTACCATCCACATGGCCCTGTACCATATGGCCATCGAGTCTCGACCCTGCAATCATGGCGCGCTCCAGATTGACTTGCACCTCCGCTTTCCACTGCCTGAGGGCGGTCCGCTCTATCGTCTCGCGTACGGCCACCACCTGATGCGTGCTTCCCTCCATCGATGTTACTGTAAGGCAAATACCATCGTGGGAGACGGACTGGTCTACTTGCAACTCTGGAGAAATGGGTGACTCTACGGAGATGATGATGTTATCTCCCTCTGCAGTCATGTCAGTAATGGTACCTAGGCACTCGATGATTCCTGTAAACATATGATCAGCGTATGAGGTGTATGAATCCACTCAGTTCGGCTGGAGCTGGAGTGATCCCGGCTACTCTTCTCTCGAGTACTGTACCTTGATAGTAATAGACTCCTTCTGCAAGTGTCTCTCCTGACATATTGTTGCCATCCCAGCGTATATCTGGGTCTGCGGTCTCAAATACGAGCTGACCCCAGCGATTAAATATCTTGATATCTACCGCCTCGATAAATCGATAGGGGAAGGGTATGAAGAGATCGTTGCTTCCATCTTGATTGGGTGTAAAGGTATTGGGCAAGGTGTATTCTGGACAATTATCTACACACAGCACTGGACTGAGACGGCTCTCATTTCCTGCTTCGTCGACCGCGCTGATTGCATAGCATCCTGCGATATTGTCCATAAGCTCATGCTCATAGGTACGCGTGTCTGGTGACTGTATTTCTCTGAGTAGCTCCAGCGGCTCCTCCGTAGTCTCAGAATAGTAGATCCTGAAGCGCTCAAGATCTTCTAGTACACAAGACTCTTGATCGGCAAAAGCCCATGACAGGAAATTGGTAAAAAAGTCGTCGGGATCTGGCGAATTGCCTGTACAGATATTGCGCACCTCCAGATCAGGTATGCACGGTGGTACGGTATCTATAGGCACTCCGCAGTCACGCTGCGAAAAATTGATCAGTGGATCGGGAAATCCCGCTATGCCGTAGCTTCCCTCAGTAACTATCTGGAAGCAGGATTCTTCACCATTCAGTAAAGGGATCGCTCGATACGGTAGCTCAGTGGTGCGCTCACGCTCGCTATAGAGCCCCGTGATCGGATCTTGCTGCAGGATGGTATAGACCACATTGCTCCACGGCACATCAATGAATAGATCGAGTATGAGTGCACGATCCGTCTCCCCTATCACGAGATAGGGCGAGCTTGCCGCTACACTGAAGCTACTGAACGACTCAGGATCACCAGCTGAGTATCTCACCGCATAGCTGTAAGGACTTGAGACAGTATTGAGATTTTCATCCATGTACAGCGTGTCAGCCGCGAGACCAGCAAAGGTGCGGCTCTCCCATACAGCCCCTGGGACTGCCGTCATCACAGAAGGGTCCGTGACGACACCCTCTGCTCGGAGCAGCTCTAGTCTATGTCTTCCTGTATGCAGTGTGGTATCCACGGCTTCTGGATCAGGGAGTCTCCATCTCACCTCGATCATACCATCTGCCTCATCTGTCTCGAGCACACTCACACGAGTAAGCACAGCTCTATCTTGATTAAATATCTGGCAAGCTTCGTCGCTGGGCAGGCTTTCTACACTATTAAATGGATTGCCAGCAGCCGTCAAGAGTGAAAACTCCGCGGTGATACGATAGCAGTAGTTCACACCTGCCATCACATCAGTATCTCTATAGATGTAGCGACCATCACGCTGCTCGGTGAGCCGATTGGCTATACGTACATAGCCACGACCTTCTAGACCTTCTCGGCATGTATCCTGCTCTATGAGCAGACTATTTTCACGGCGCCACATAGAAAATCCTCGGAAATATTCGTCGCGCGCATCCTCACAAGCATAGGGTGCCTCCCAGCTGACTAGGATGGCGTCATCATCATTCTCAGCTTGTGGATCGAGCGGTGGAGGTCCCACGACCTTGATCCTTATCTTCTGCAGATCTGCAAGACCTGTGGTCTCTAGAAAATTATCGGTTGCCTTAAAGATGATTTCATAGGGCTGCTCTCTGATATGGTTGCAGTCTGTCTGCCATATGAACTCAGCAGTGACTACAGGGTCCTGAAAGCCCGTATCTACTATCAGTGTAGCAGGATTATCCACTACAAATGGCCCGCCATTGCCCTCTAGCAGTACCATCTGACCAGTATCTGGATCTGTAGCTGTGACCAGAAATCGCAGCTCCTCGCCTGCCACCACGCAAAATTCGCTCTGAGCAGTGATCTGTGGCGGTCGATTAATACAGTCGTCTATGAATATCTGCATGTCCCTGATGGTAGAGGCAATGAGTATGCCGTCTCTGTATTCATTGACTCTGAATGCGATGTTGTACTCACCGCTCAGCTGTGGTGTGATCCAGAGAAATTGCCCTGTGCGTTCATCAAACTGTATCACGCCACCATTTTCTATGACCTCTGAGGGAAGCTCATAGCGCAAGACCTCAGTCCCCACATCTTGGAGCGGCGTGATGAGCTCATAGGCGAGGCTGTCGCCATCAGGATCAAAAGCCCCAGGATCATGCTCAAATATCTCGCCGATGCAGCCAAAATCTATCGGCTCCTGCAGCAAGACAACAGATCGATTAAATCCGCTGAACTGCGATCCAAGAAGTCTTACGGTCGTCTCGATGTAGAATGGCACTGTGATAGAATTGGGTGCTGTGACATTGAGAATACCACCGTTGCGATTGGGATCCTGCATGCTGATGGTAAATACTCCAAATCCTGGATAGGTATGGGTGGCGGTATATTCATTCTTCTTCACATCATTTCCTAGTATGACCCCTTCACCTCCACCATTGGACCTCATGACTGTGCTCTGACTGCCATCGCCCCACATCACAAAGAGACTATCGCGATCCACATCGCGGCTGCTCTCCTTAGTATATGTGATGATGGTAGCGATCACCGTCAGATCATCTATCTGCTCGTACCTGATCTCGCCAGCGCGATTGTGCGTGGCGTAAGAGCTTGACAGCGCTATCAGGCAGAGCGCTATGGCGAGCAGGGCATTTCTTACTTGAGATGTCACTGTACGAATATACTACTTATCCTGAGCGCCCTCTCCAGTGATTACCCTAAGGCAATCTGTGAGACTATTGCGCCAGTGAGGCAGTGTGATAGCGGGAAAGTGATCTGTCAATTTGCTACAGTCCATCACGCTCCAGGGCGGTCGCGCAGCAGGTGTGGGATACTGCGCTGAGGGTATGGGTGTGAGAGCACAGCTGAGACCTAGCTGATCGCGTATCTCTCTCGCAAAACCATACCAGCTTGTAGAGCCAGCATTACACAGATTGTAAGTATGAGATAGCGCATCTCCGGCATCCTCCATGTCCTGTGTCAACAGTACAGGAAGCGCTTGCATGCTCGCTGCTGCTATCACACCTGCATAGGTAGGAGCACCTATCTGATCATCCACGATAGACAGACTATCGCGCTCCTGCATGAGCCGCATCATGGTATGCACAAAATTGTGTCCGTAGCTACTGTACACCCAGCTAGTGCGGAAGATGGCATGTCTACTTGCTATATCTCTCACAGCATTTTCACCAGCGAGCTTTGTCCGAGCATAGACGCCCTGGGGTGTGGTGGGGGCGCTTTCGCGCAAAGGTGTCCCTGTATCACTATGGTATACATAGTCAGAAGAGTAGTAGATCATAAGCGCCGCACGCGACTCACAGTACTCTGCGATCTGGGATGTAGCGTGCTGATTTACTTGAGTAGCTCTATCTGCATCATCCTCGGCCTTGTCTACAGCCGTGTAAGCGGCACAGTGAATAACGATGTCTGCAGATATCGTCGCTAGCACATCTCGGATAGCCTTGGGATCCTCTAGGTCCATCTCTGCCCTAGAGAGGAATATCCACTGATAAGCTTGATGATCCGCTATGGCTTGGAATTCTCTACCTAGCTGCCCATTAGCTCCAGTGACTACGATACATGGCTTCATGGTGCAAAAATAAGACTCCTGAGCAAGCCAGGTCGCTTACTGAAATGAGTATCAGTCCCTCTACATTTCTGCTTTATAAAAATGCAGCATGACTGCCAAATGCTGGCTGTGCCGCATCCTTCTCAGAGAGAATTGCATGCTTCTGCGAGATACCCCAGTCTATGTCAAGACTCTCATCAAATGCGTGGAGACCACGATCATGCTCTTTGCTGTAGTAATTGTCACATTTATAAGTAAATACAGCGATATCCGATAGTACTAAAAAGCCATGTGCAAAGCCTCGAGGAATTAAAAGTTGTTTTTTATTGTCAGCCGATATCTCAATAGAAAATGTCTTACCATAAGTGTTGCTATCCGGTCTGATATCGCAGACTACATCCAGCACAGCACCTGTGGTTACTCTCACGAGCTTAGCCTGTGCCATGGGCGGCAGTTGATAGTGCATACCTCGCAGGACATTTTTAGTTGATTTACTTTCATTATCCTGTACAAAGTGATAATCAAGCCCCTCCCTCTGAAAATGCTGAGCGCTATAACTCTCAAAAAAGTATCCTCGCTCGTCCTCAAATACTTTTGGCTCTATCACGTAGAGACCTTCTATACCTGTCGGTAAAAATGGCATGTAGATAAATCTTTATTTCTTGCGGAAAAATATACTGATAGGCACTCCAGAAAAATCATACCGCTTTCGCAATTGATTTTCTAAGAAATTTTTGTAGGGCTCCTTCACGTGATTAGGATAATTGCAGAAAAAAGCGAAGGCAGGATGCTTGGCCTTGAGCTGTGTCACGTATTTTATCTTAATGAATTTACCGCGGTGCGATGGCGGTGGAGTACGCTGCATCACCTCTTGGAGAAACTCATTGAGCTCGCTGGTCTTGATACGAGAGCTTTTGCGCTGGTATACATTGAGCCCAGACTCTACCAGCTGAAAGATCCTCTGCTGCTCTAGAGCTGATACAAAGTGAATCGGTATATCATTAAATGGCGCAAGTCTCTGTCTGTACATATACTCGAGATCTCGCGCAGTATTGGTCTCTTTCTCCATGGTGTCCCACTTATTGACCACTAGCACGATACCTTTTTTACGCTTTACACAAAGCCTAAAGATCTGCATGTCTTGTGACTCTATACCGAGCTGCGCATCGATCATGAGATAGCAGACATCTGCTTGATCTATAGCCTTGATCGCGCGTATGACGGAGTAAAATTCAAGGTCCTCATGGACCTTGGCCTTCTTGCGGATACCGGCTGTATCTATGAGAAGAAATTCTTTATCAAATTTATTGTAGTGAACGAAGATGCTATCTCTGGTGGTCCCAGCTATATCGGTGACGATATTTCGCTTTTCACCCATGAGCGCATTGGTCAGCGTAGACTTTCCTACATTGGGACGACCTATGATCGCAAATACGGGAATCTTATTTTCTTCCTGCTCTTCTTCCACCTCCATGACCTCGGTGATAGCATCGAGCATATCACCTCCTCCACTTCCAGATAGGGCGGACATAAAGAAGGTATTATCAAATCCCAGACTCCAAAACTCATTGGCCGATAGCTCCCGATTGCGATTGTCCACCTTGTTGACTACGACGAATACTGGTTTATCAGTCTTGCGCAGCATGCGCGCCACCTCCTCATCGAGATCTGTAATTCCCGTAGTGACATCTGTGACGAAGCATATGACTGTGGCCTCCTCGATGGCAATCTCCACCTGCGATCGTATCTCTGCTTCAAAGACATCATCGCTATTCTTCACAAATCCACCAGTGTCTATGACAGTGAAGCTCTTGCCGTTCCAGTCGCTCATACCATAGATACGATCTCTGGTGACGCCAGAGACGTCATCTACGATTGCAGATCGTTCGCCGATGAGACGATTGTACAGGGTAGATTTCCCTACATTGGGACGTCCTACTATGGCTAAGATATTGGGCATGCTACAAAGGTAATTGTCTCGACACGACTGGCTGTCTTCAAGACTCTTGAAGGATAGCTAGCAGGACTTTCTCTACCTCGCTGTACGCTGCGCTCAGTGTATCACTGGTATCTGGAGTGATGTCCATAGGTAGATCGCGCGACTCCACTCGCTCAAGCAATACAGGATGGATATAGTAAGATTTGCAGACGGTGGGAGTATTGCCGAGTTCGTCCGCCACATATCGCAGGAGAATATTGAGCAGTTTGGACCTAGGTTTTTTTGATTTTTGCGCGACAGCGCTGGGGAAGTGTGCAATGCACATACGCGATGCCACCCACGTCCTGAAGTCTTTGCTGCTATATTGCTCTCCCATGTGATGGTGAATATATTTATTCACGTCGCTGCTATCTACCTCCACAAAGCTTGAGCCATCGCGATAGCGGAAGAGCTCGTAGCCAGGTAGCTCGGCGCATGCCTGTATCTCTTGGATGAGGCGGTCATTATCTATCTCGACGGAGCGCTTTTTACTTTTCTTTCCTATAAACTCTATTTGCAGAGCATCATCATCTGACATATCCAAGTGTCTGCGTCTGAGTGTGCTGAGACCGTAGGTACCATTGCGCTGAGTATATTGCCGATTACCTATCCTGAGGCCTGTGTCATCCAGGAGAAGCACCATCAGAGCGAGGACTTTTTCTTTGCACCAAGTCGATCGGTTCATGTCTGCTATGGCTACCTCGCGCATAGCTGGCAGATCCCCACCAAAGTCCAGCATCCTGTCAAATTTCTCCTGCTGCCTCTGGCGCTCCCATTCCTCGTGATAGATGTATTGTTTTCTTCCTTTGGCGTCTCTACCTGTGGCTTGGATATGCCCATCTGACCACTTGCATATATGCACCTCATCCCACATGGGCGGTATGACAAGAGCCTTTAATCGCTTGAGCAATTTAGTATCGGTGATTTTCTGTTGACTTTCGTCAAAAAACTGATATCCCCTACCATATCTCTTCCGATGGATGCAAAGACTATCATCATCTATATGCTTGAGAGTGATTTTATCCACGGATTGCGTATTCAGTTCAATGAGAAAAATCGAGCTACTCTCAATCCACCTGTAGATAGGGATAGTCGATGTATCCTTTTTCTCCAGGTGTATAAAATGTGTCCTCCTGCGGAATAGCCAGTCGAGCATTTTCCACAAATCGTCCTACCAGATCAGGATTTGCTATATAGGGTCTTCCGATTGCGATCAAGTCGGCATGCCCCGCTTCTAAATCTTTGTTGGCCCTTGCTTTGTCATAGCCACCAGAGAGAATGAGCGTCTGATTAAATATCACGCGGATCTTTCTTTTGATGTCCTCAGGCACTGCTGGCGCACCCATAGACTCGTGATCTACGAGGTGGATATACTGTAGCTGTAGACGATTGAGCTGAGTGGCTAGGTAGAGGAAAGTCTCATCGATCTCATCATAGATACTCATGTCATTCATGACACCGTAGGGTGATAATCGTATGCCCGTGCGATCGGCTCCTATCTCTTCTATCACTGCTGCAACGACTTCCATGACAAAACGAGTGCGATTCTCTATACTACCTCCGTAGTGGTCATCGCGCTGATTGGATCCAGGATTGATAAATTGATTGATAAGGTATCCATTAGCTCCGTGGATTTCTACACCATCAAATCCTGCTTGGATAGCATTTCTAGCGGCTTTGCGATAACTGTCTACCGCCTGAGATATATCCTCCGTAGTCATAGCCTTGGGGACAGGTATCTCTAGCTCCCCCTTGCCATCTACATACATCTTAGTATCAGCTGGTGCGATGGCGGATGGAGCCATGATCTGTGTACCAGCTTCCATATTATCTGGATGTGATACTCGACCGCAATGCATGATCTGTAAGAAGATCTTCCCGCCCTGCTCATGCACTTCGTGCGTGACTTTTTTCCAGCCTGCTACTTGCTCGTCGCTATATATACCTGGTATGCGAGCATAGCCCAGCCCATCAGCTGAGGGAGCTGTCCCCTCAGTGATGATCAAGCCTGCACCTGAGCGCTGGCTGTAATATGTAGCCATGAGATCGGATGGAATATTGTCTATAGCTCTACAGCGGGTCATGGGGGCCATGACCACCCTATTGCTCAAGGCTGTGGGACCTAGCTGATAATCTGTAAATATGATCTGGTCGATTGCTGGAAGATGTGGTGTATCCATGAGGTAGGTGTTTTATGAGTGAATGTCTCTCACAGACACGCTGAGATCATCTGATGTTCGGTGAATAGTCCTCAGGAGGCATATCGAACTAGGACGATGGGTGCTTGGTCACGTAGACATGAAGAAGATCAAGCAATTTGTCCTAGAAGTGGGACGCGAGTTCAGTAATGATGATACGATGACACTCGCTGCGTCGCTATCATATTACACGATATTCTCCATTGCGCCTATACTTGTGATTGTGATAGGCATCACATCGCTATTTACTGGAGGTCCGGGGATGCAGACGCAGCTATTTAATGAACTAGGAGGTCTCTTTGGTCAAGATACGGCAAGTCAATTGCAAGAGATCGTGGCGAATGCTCAGCTCAGTGGTAAAAGCGCGATCGCCACAATCATCAGTGTCGCCACCCTACTCGTCTCAGCCACAGTGGTAGTAGGCCAATTAAAAAAATCTTTAAACACTGCCTGGAATATCAAGGAAAAACCTAAAAACGGCATCCTGAATATGGTTAAAAATCGCCTGCTTTCTGTAGCATTTATTGCTGGACTTGGTTTTATATTTCTTGTATCGCTTGGCCTAAATAGTCTTGCTACTTCCCTAGGCGATGCGATACTCTATCGATTACCAGAGGCTGGTGAGACTTTTGCTACTGTATTGAGTTTACTCCTTTCTGTTGCTATTACTTACTTTATGTTTTGGCTTCTTTACAACTATCTTCCTGATGCTAAGATCTCTAAGAATAATTTGTATTTCGGTGCCTTGGTCACAACTGTGCTGTTTATACTGGGGAAATATGGAATAGGTATCTACATAGGAAACACCGAAGTAGCAAGCACTTTTGGGAGTGCGGCTGCCCTGGTCAGTCTACTGCTATGGGTGTACTACAGTTCAGTCGTAGTTATACTCGGTGCTGAGATTACACAGGTACGTGCAAGGTGGCGTGGCGATCTGATAGAACCCAGTGAGGGTGCGGTCAAGATACGCGTGGAAGAATTGGAGACGGCGTGATGCAAAGAGAAGCGCTACTCCCCTATAGGAATCTACTGACAAGAGAGCTTATCATCCAGAACTTGTAACTTCTACAGGTATGACTTAAATAAAAAAGGGCGACACCACAGTCGGTGTCGCCCTTTTATTTATCACATGTATTTGCTCGAAAGAGGTCTAACCCATCATCATACTATCGCTGAGTGCTTCCTTAGCCTCACGCTCGGCGATTTCTGACTCGGACTGGACAAAGAGATTATCAAAATCTCTCAGACCTGTACCTGCAGGGATCTGCTTACCTACGATGACATTTTCCTTGAGACCTTCGAGGTGATCCTGCTTTGCGGCAATTGCTGCCGTGGATAGCACCTTAGTCGTCTCCTGGAAGCTCGCTGCTGATATCCAACTGTGAGTACCAAGAGAGGATCTCGTGATACCTTGAAGTATCGGAGCCGATGTCGCTGGTATGGCGTCACGATACTCTACGAGTTTCTTATCATCTCGCTTGAGGGCACTATTCTCCTCACGCACCTGACGGAGCGTCACGAGCTGACCTACCTTGAGAGTAGTTGACTCTCCAGCATCTTCGATAAATTTCTTATCGTAGATCCAATCGTTCTGCTCTAGGAAATCATACTTCTCTACAGCTTCTCCTTCTAGGAAAGTCGTGTCTCCTGGATCTTGGATCATCAGTCTTCGCATCATCTGACGTACGATGACCTCGATGTGCTTATCATTGATATCTATACCCTGCGAGCGATAAACTTCTTGTACACCATTGACCAGATATTGCTGTACTGCAAATGGCCCCTTGATATTAAGAATGTCAATCGGCGCTATGGTACCGTCGCTAAGTGGCGATCCTGCTCTCACAAAATCTCCATCTTGGACTAAGATGTGCTTACTGAAGCCGATGAGGTACTTTCTCCTCTGCTGCGTGCGCTCGTCCTCGACAAATACCTCGCGGTTACCACGCTTGATCTTACCAAAGGACACGATTCCGTCAATCTCACTGGTCACGGCAGGATTGGATGGATTCCTTGCTTCAAATAGCTCGGTCACCCTAGGCAGACCACCTGTGATATCTTGGATCTGACCTAGACTTCGAGGAATCTTTGCAAGATTTGCCCCAGCGTCCACTTCTGCGCCTTCTTCGATGCTGATATGAGAGCCTACAGGGAGCGTATAGCTCTTGAGGATCTCGCCGTCTGCTGATAGTACGGTTACGGTAGGAATCTTCTTTTTGTTCTTAGATTCCTGGATGATCTTCTCCTCATATCCGGTCTGATCATCACGTTCTACGCGATACGTCACACCTTCTTCGATGGAGTCAAACTGTACGATACCGCTGTACTCTGAGATGATCACCGCATTGAACGGATCCCACTCGCAGATGATATCAAGTTTCTTGATCTTGTCACCTTCTTCAAAGAATAGCTCTGAGCCGTAAGGTATGAAGTGGCTGGACTGGATCTTCTTAGTCTTAGGCTCCAGGATGCGCACCTCACCTGATCGTGAGAGCACTTTCCGAGTTTTCTTACCATTGACCATCATCTCTATGTAGCGGACATTATCAAAGTCCACTATACCGTCAAATCTCGCCTCATGCTGATTCTCTGTTTTGGATACTGTGGCCACACCACCGACGTGGAATGTACGAAGTGTCAACTGCGTACCAGGCTCACCGATGCTCTGTGCAGCGATGATACCTACTGAGTCTCCTTTCTCGGCGATGCGTCCTGTGGCAAGATTTTTTCCATAGCACTTGGTGCAGACACCTCGCTTCGTATCACAGGTGGCTACTGACCGGATCATCACGGCTTCCACACCTGCTTCTTCGAGCTCCTCAGCTATATCATCAGATATATACTCAGCAGCGCCAACGATGATATCACCCGTCTTAGGATGCTCTACATCATGCAGACTGTATCGTCCTCTGATTCTTGCAGAGAGCGATTCTATGATCTTGTCATTATCTACAAGGGCAGTAGTTTCTATACCACGCAGTGTAGCGCAATCTTCTTCCATGATGACCACGTCCTGAGCTACATCCACCAGACGTCTGGTGAGGTATCCTGCATCCGCAGTCTTCAAGGCTGTATCGGCAAGACCTTTTCTCGCACCGTGTGTACTGATAAAGTAGTCTTGGACTGATAGGCCCTCGAGGAAGTTGGATAGGATCGGGTTTTCGATGATCGCGCCACCTGTATCACCAGATTTTCTCGGCTTGGCCATCAGTCCCCTGAGACCACATAGCTGCTTGATCTGTGCTTTGGATCCACGAGCTCCTGAGTGAAGCATCATGTACACTGAGTTAAATCCTCCCTTGTGAGCAGCAAGCTCATTCATGAGGTTTTCTGTGATGGCATTATCGGCATACGTCCACTTATCGATCACCTGATTATATCGCTCCTTATCTGTGATAAGGCCGAGATTGTAGTGCTCGATGACTGTGTCAACTTCGGACTGTGCTGATACCAGTGTATCTTCCTTGACACTCGGTGTGATGAGATCTCCTAGGTTAAAGGAAAGACCTCCTTTAAATGACCACTTGAAACCTAGTTCCTTGATATTATCCAAGAACTCTGCGGTGGTAGGGAAATCAGTCTTAGTGATGATCCTACCGATGATGCGCTTAAGATTTTTCTTAGTAAGGAGCTCATTGATGAATGGGATGCGATCTGGTACCGCTTGATTAAATATCACACGACCCACAGTCGTCTCAAGCATCGTGCGCTCTCTCTCGCCTTCTTTATTGGTAATGATCTGACGGACCTTGATAGGTGCATGGAGATCCAGGCGACCTTCATTGTGTGCTATGACGACTTCTTCTTGACTGTAGAAAGTCATGTCAGCGCCTGCAATAGGGTTTTTCTTATCGACTACTTTCTCTTTCGTCAGATAATATAACCCTAGGACCATATCCTGCGATGGGAGTGTAATAGGAGATCCATCCTGAGGATTGAGCATATTGTGACATGCGAGCATGAGCACTTGTGCCTCTAGGATAGCGGCATGTCCTAGTGGGACGTGTACGGCCATCTGGTCACCGTCAAAATCGGCATTGAAAGCACCACACACAAGTGGGTGGAGCTGAATGGCTTTACCTTCTACGAGTTTTGGCTGAAAAGCCTGAATAGAAAGCCTGTGCAGTGTCGGCGCACGATTGAGCAATACGGGATGGCCCTGAAGTATATTTTCTAAGATTTCCCAGATGACTGGCTCCTTGCGATCTACAAGTTTCTTAGCACTCTTTACTGTCTTGACGATTCCTCGCTCGATGAGTTTACGGATGACAAATGGCTTGAAGAGCTCTGATGCCATACCCTTGGGAATACCGCACTCGTGAATCTTGAGCGTAGGACCTACTACGATTACAGATCGACCGCTATAGTCGACACGCTTCCCTAGAAGATTTTGGCGGAAACGCCCTTGCTTACCCTTAAGTATATCACTGAGTGACTTGAGCGCACGACCACCCTCGGCCTTGACGGCGTTGGACTTGCGACTATTGTCAAAAAGCGAGTCAACTGCTTCCTGGAGCATACGCTTCTCATTTCGCAGAATGACCTCAGGTGCTTTGATTTCTAGCAGTCTTTTCAGACGGTTATTTCTGATGATTACTCGGCGATAGAGATCATTGAGGTCCGAGCTGGCAAATCGTCCACCATCTAGAGGAACGAGAGGTCTCAGCTCAGGTGGAATGACGGGAAGGTACTCGATGATGGCCCACTCGGGGTTGTTTTCCATACGAGCGAGTCCATCACGGAAGGCTTCCACCACACGGAGGCGCTTCAGTGCCTCTGACTTACGCTGCTGTGATGTCTCCGTGGCCGCTTGATGTCTGAGCTCATAGGATAGATCATCGAGCTTGAGCTGTAGCAGTAGATCATACACAGCCTCAGCGCCCATCTTAGCGATAAACTTATCTGGATGAGTATCCTCTAGGGCTTGGTTATCCTTGGGAAGAGTGTCAAGCACTTCAAAGTACTCTTCCTCTGTGAGGAGTGCTTTGTGCTCGATCTCATCGGCTTTTACACCTTGCTGTATGACCACATAGCGCTCATAGTAGATGATCGTCTCGAGTTTCTTACTCGCTACTCCGAGGAGGTACCCGATTTTATTGGGCAGTGACTTGAAGAACCAGATGTGTACCACTGGCACTACGAGTCTGATGTGTCCCATGCGCTCACGGCGCACTTTCTTCTCTGTCACTTCTACACCACAGCGGTCACAAACGATACCCTTGTATCGGATACGCTTGTACTTACCACAGTAGCACTCATAGTCTTTTACTGGACCAAATATCCGCTCGCAGAATAGACCGTCACGCTCTGGCTTATAGGAGCGATAGTTAATGGTCTCTGGCTTGAGGACTTCGCCGTATGATCGCTCCAAGATCTGATCTGGGGAACAGAGCTTGATGGTGATCGAGCTGAAATCTTCGATGCGGTTGCTTATAGAACTCTTCTTAAATGGCATATATATAGTATTACCGAGTGATGTCTATTAATCAAATTTTACGTCGAGAGCTAGTCCTCGCAGCTCATGAATCAATACATTAAATGATTCAGGAATATTAGGCGATGGTAGATTATCACCCTTTACGATAGCTTCATAGGTCTTAGCTCGTCCGATGATGTCATCAGACTTGATGGTGAGTAGCTCTTGAAGGATATTAGAAGCACCAAAGGCCTCAAGAGCCCATACCTCCATCTCTCCAAATCTCTGTCCACCAAACTGTGCCTTACCACCTAGCGGCTGCTGCGTAATGAGACTGTAAGGTCCTATGGATCGCGCGTGCATCTTATCATCGACCATGTGCGACAGCTTAAGCATATAGATCACACCCACAGTCGCCTGCTGGTGGAATCTATCTCCCGTCTCACCGTCATATAAGTAGGTCTGACCAAGTGATGGTAGGTCTGCTTTCTTGATGAGCTCATCGATCTCCTCGAGACTAGCTCCGTCAAAAATCGGAGTTGCAAACTTGAGATTAAGCGACTCTCCAGCCCATCCAAGAACGGTCTCAAATATCTGTCCTAGATTCATCCTTGATGGTACACCGAGAGGATTGAGTACGATATCTACTGGAGTACCATCCTCGAGGAATGGCATATCTTCCATACGTACGATACGTGCTACGATACCCTTGTTACCGTGGCGTCCTGCGAGCTTGTCTCCTACTTTGAGCTTCCGCTTCTTAGCGAGGTAGACTTTAGCTAGCTTGAGTACGCCTGATGGTAGCTCATCACCGATGCTAATGTTAAACTTCTCGCGCTTAAAGCGACCTACTTCTTCGTTGACTTTGAGATTATAATTGTGCAGTAGGCGAGCGATTTGCTTTACCACAGCGTCGTCTTTGACCCAATTATTGTAGTCAACTACGGAGTAGTCGATATCCTTGAGTACTTTCTGGCTAAACTTGGTACCCTTAGGCACGAGCATCTCATTGTAGATACTCTTGACACCCTGAGATACTTTTCCTGAGACGAGCACTTTGAGCTTATCTACCAGAATAGTTCTGAGCTCATTGAGTGCTACCTTATGCTTGTCCTCTAGTTTGTCTAGGAGGATCTTTTCTCTTTCTTTCTGAGTCTTGTCTTTCTTGGCTCTGGAGAAGAGCTGAGAATTGATGATGACACCTTTGGAGGATGGAGGAGCTTTGAGTGATGCATCTTTTACATCACCGGCTTTATCTCCGAAGATCGCTCTGAGAAGTTTCTCTTCTGGAGTAGGATCGCTTTCACCCTTAGGTGTAATCTTTCCTATGATGATATCTCCTTCATTAACCCAAGCGCCTGTGCGTATGATTCCATTCTCATCGAGATCCTTAGTAGCATCTTCGCTTACGTTGGGAATGTCATTAGTCAATTCTTCTTCGCCGAGCTTAGTGTCACGCACATCCATTTCGTAGTTGACGATATGGATTGAGGTAAACACGTCTTCTCTCACCACACGCTCAGAGAGCACGATGGCATCCTCAAAGTTGTAACCCTTCCATGGCATGAAAGCCACTTTGAGGTTTTGGCCTAGAGCCAACTCCCCATTGTCTGTAGCATATCCGTCACACAGGATCTTACCCTTAAAGACACGGTCGCCCTTGCGCACGATCGGCTTCAGATTGATACATGTACCCTGATTGGTCCTGCGGAATTTGATGAGGTCGTATGTCTTGATATTATTCTCAAAGGATACGAGATCTTCTGCTTCTGATCTATCGTAAGCGATCGTGATCTTGCGAGCATCCACGTATTCTACGACTCCGTCACCTTCTGCATTGATGAGCATACGAGAATCACGAGCTACCTTCTCTTCTAGCCCTGTACCTACGATAGGTGACTTGGGTCGTACGAGAGGTACTGCCTGACGCTGCATGTTAGATCCCATGAGGGCTCTGTTAGCATCATCATTTTCTAGGAATGGGATCATGGATGCGCTTACACCTACAATCTGATTAGGCGCCATATCCATGTACTCGATCTCATCTGGCTCGAGGATAGGGAAGTCACCATGCTGGCGGCACTTGATCCTATTGGTCAAGAATTCACCTTTTTCTCCAATGCTGGAATTTGCTTGAGCGATAATTTTAAAATCTTCGCCTTCGGCTGATAGGTACTCGGCTTGACCGATGACATCGACTTTTCCGCCGTCTACTTTTCTGTAAGGAGTCTCGAGGAAGCCCATTTTATTCACTTTGGCGTGAACGCAAAGTGTGGATATAAGTCCAATATTGGGACCCTCTGGAGTCTCAATGGTACACAGGCGGCCGTAGTGGCTGTAGTGCACATCACGCACCTCAAATCCCGCACGCTCTCTTGAAAGTCCTCCAGGTCCTAGTGCAGAAATTCTGCGCTTGTGGGTGATCTCAGATAATGGATTAGTCTGGTCCAGGAACTGTGAAAGCTGGCTAGTGCCAAAAAAGCTGTTTATCACACTAGATAGCGTACGAGCATTGATGAGATCGATAGGTGTAAAGACCTCATTGTCTCTTACATTCATACGCTCGCGGATGGTACGTGCCATACGCGCCAGACCTACGCCAAACTGGGCGTAAAGTTGCTCGCCTACTGTACGTACGCGTCGATTGCTGAGGTGATCGATATCATCTAGCTCGGCCTTTTGATTGACCAGCTTGATCAGATACGTGACGATCTGTATGATGTCTTCTTTGGTGAGCGTCTGCGTCTCAATTGGAATATCGAGATCGAGCTTTCGGTTGATTTTGTATCTTCCTACTTCTCCTAGATTATATCTCTTATTAGAGAAGAAGAGTTTGTCTATGATACCACGAGCGGTCTCTTCATCTGGGGGATCAGATCCTCTGAGCTGGCGGTAGATATACTGCACTGCTTCGATCTCAGAGCTGGAAGGATCTTTCTGCAGTGTCTGGTATATGATGCCGTAATCTTCGGCTACATCGTCTTTTTGCAATATGATGGTCTCTGTCTCAGATTCGAGGATGAGCTCTATATTGTCAGCATCGAGGATAATGTCGCGATCCAGGATGATCTCGTTTCTCTCGATGGTCACTACTTCACCCGTATCCTCGTCCACAAAATCTTCCGTCCATGTACGGAGTACTCGAGCGGCGAGCTTGCGACCGATAGCTTTCTTGAGGGTAGTCTTATTAGCTTTTACCTCTTCTGCTAGATCAAATATGGATAGGATATCCTTGTCATTGTCAAATCCGATAGCTCTGAGAAGCGTGGTTACAGGAAACTTCTTTTTCCTGTCGATATAGGCGAACATGACATTATTAATGTCAGTTGCAAACTCCATCCATGCCCCTTTGAAAGGAATGACGCGAGCGGAATGGATCTTGGTACCATTGGGGTGAAAGCTCTGCGAGAAGAACACACCAGGAGACCTGTGAAGCTGTGATACGATGACACGCTCAGCGCCATTGATGACAAATGTCCCCTTGGGGGTCATATACGGGATGTTACCTAGGAATACGTCCTGTACAATCGTCTCAAAATCTACATGCTCCTCATCATTACAGGAGAGACGCAGCTTCGCTTTCAGCGGCACGCTGTATGTAAGTCCGCGCTGTACACACTCTGTGATGCTATAGCGCGGAGGATCTACGAAGTAGTCGAGAAACTCTAATACGAATATATTTCGAGCATCGGTAATCGGGAAATTTTCCTGAAATACTCTGAATAGTCCCTCATTCTCTCGATTTTCTGGAGTAGTAGAAAGTTGAAAGAACTCCATGAAAGACTTAAGCTGAATCTCAAGAAGATCTGGGTACTGCGCTGGCAGTTTGATCTTTCTGAAGCTATGTCTCTCTGGGAGAGCTGAGGTACCGTTGGCTTTGGCTTTAGCTGCTGATGCCATAGTAGTGCTGTAATTATGAGTGTAAGGGATCCTTTGTCTTAAATCGGCTTGGCTCTATAGTAGTCCTAGTGCATATCGTCTGTAACGACACAAGGCCTAGGCGTGTGCTAGCACACGCCTAAGCCTCAATGTCTTGCTGTATAGTCGTTGTAAATCAATCAGTTCTCTCGGCTATTGGCGCGATGAATTACTTCAATTCAACTTGAGCACCAACAGCTTCTAGAGCTGACTTAATTGATTCAGCTTCGTCTTTAGCTACGCCTTCCTTAATGGTAGAAGGAGCACCATCGACGATATCTTTAGCATCTTTCAGTCCGAGACCTAGTAGGGTCTTAACTTCTTTTACGACTTTAAGTTTAGCAGCACCTGCTGAATTGAGAACTACGTCAAATTCTGACTTTTCTTCAGCTTCTGCGCCACCGCCTCCGCCGCCAGGACCTGCTGCTACAGCTACTGCCGCTGCTGCTGGCTCTATACCATGCTCTTCTTTGAGGATGTCAGCGAGTTCTGAGACTTCCTTTACGGTAAGTCCTACGAGCTGATCTGCTATTGCTTTTAAATCTGCCATGTCTATTTGTGTTTAGCTAGTTTTCTTGGTAAAGTGATATATGTATAGTACGAAACTTGGAAGCCGTATGATTATCCGCGAGCCTCGAGCGACTTGAGCAAGCCAGAGATGGTCTGACCTCCGCTCTGCAGCTGACCGAGTACTGTGCGTATAGGTGATTGAAGAAGTCCGATGACTTCGCCGATGAGTTCTTCTTTAGACTTGAGTGCAATCAGGGCGTCGATCTTATCGTCACCTATGAATACGTCTGAGTCTATGTAAGCTGCTTTGAGAGCAGGGATTTCATTTTTAGCTCTGAAGTCTTTGATAATCTTAGCAGGCACATTAGCCGTGTCTGAAAAGAGCAAGGTCGTGGGACCTTTAAAGACGTCGTATAGTGGCTTGTAGGAATCATTGTCGAGCGACTCCAGAGCCTTCTGTGCGAGGGTGTTTTTTACCACCTTGACTTCTACGCCTTTGTCAAAGCATAGTCGTCTGAAGTTATTGATCTGCTCTACTGTAAGAGTTGAGCTATCTGCTAGGTAGAAGAATGAGGCACCTTCAAATTTGCCCTTTAGCTCTTCTACTGCTTGCGCTTTTTCTGTTCTAGTCATTACGCTTTATTTAAGAGACAGACCTAGGGTCGATCTTGATTCCTGGGCTCATCGTGCTAGCCACTGTAATAGATTTCATGTATGTGCCTTTAGCGGAAGCGGGCTTCATCTTCTGCAATGTGCTCAGAAGTTCTTTGGCATTGTCCACTAATTTCTCTGCCGTGAAAGAAACGCGTCCTACACTGGAATGTATGATCCCGTACTTATCTACTCTGAAAGAAATTTTACCACCCTTCACATCTGTGACGGCCTTAGCTACGTCAAAAGTTACTGTACCTGTCTTAGGATTGGGCATGATCCCTCTAGGTCCTAGTACACGTCCCAGTCTTCCTACCTGCGCCATGACATTGGGCGTGGCGATGATGACGTCTACGTCCGTCCATCCGCCTTGTACCTTCTGCATCATGTCATCCAGACCGACATAATCTGCACCAGCGTCTTTTGCTTCTTGCTCCTTGTCAGGTGTGCAGAATACTAGTACAGTCTTGGACTTTCCCGTACCATGCGGGAGAGATGCTGTACCTCTGAGCGCTTGATCAGCTTTTTTAGGATCTACACCAAGATTGATATGTAGATCTACTGATGCGTCAAATTTCGCAATATTGACGTCCTTTACCAGTTGCATCGCATCAGCGATAGCGTACTGTTGCTCGCGGTCGACCTTAGTGTCGACAGCTTTGCGTTTTTTTGTTGATTTTGCCATTGTTCTATAAAAGGTATTAGCGTCTAGGTCTCAGCCTAGACTCCCTGTGAATGAATAATTACTAAGATTCAGCGCCTTCTTCCCATGGGGCGACTCCACTGACTGTGAGACCCATACTACGGGCAGTACCTGCGACCATCTTCATGGCAGAATGTGAGGTGAAGGCATTGAGATCAGCCATTTTGTTTTCAGCGATGTCCTTGATCTGATCCCAGGTCACGCTACCGACTTTGGTACGATTGGACTCGGGTGATCCGCTCTTGAGCTTAGCTGCTTCTAGGAGCTGCGCTGAGGCAGGGACAGTCTTGATGACAAAGTCAAAACTCTTGTCCTTAAATACGGAGATCACCACAGGTAGCAGCTGACCTCTCTTATCTTCTGTCTTTGCATTGAATCTCTTACAAAATTCCATGATATTGACACCCTTGGCACCGAGTGCGGGACCCACTGGAGGTGCTGGATTAGCAGATCCACCACGTACTTGCAATTTGATAAATGCTTCTACTTCTTTAGCCATCTTATTCTTAGTTGAGCTATGTAATTTTTTCTACTTGTATAAAGGCGAGTTCCACCTCTGTGCCACGTCCAAAAATCTTGACGATAACGGTGAGCTTTTTCTTATCCTCATTGACATCCTGTACATCTCCGACAAAGTCACTGAAAGGACCATCGATAATCTTCACAGTTTCTCCTACGATGAACGGTTCGATCAATTCTTCTGAGCTATCCTCAGACTCATCGACTTTACCTAGCATCCTATTAGCCTCTGAGGGCTGCATCGGAATCGGATTGTTCTTTCCTAAAAAGTGAATGACATTGGGCACTGATGATATTGCGGCTATGATCTCTCCGCTAAATTTGGCCGGAAGGGCCTCTATCAAAATGTAGCCAGGCAGAATATTTCTTTCTAGGATAACTTTCTTGCCATTTCTGATCTTATAGACCTTTTCTGAAGGGACTAGTACCTCTGTGACATAGTCTCCCCAGCCCGATCTCGAAATCTCGAGTTCGATTCTTTCTTTGATTTTGCGCTCCTTGCCACTGATGACGCGGAGGCTATACCATCTTTTGTCGCTGGCGATATCTGTCATCACTAATTAGTAGCAGGATAGAGTACATCAAGAATCGTGGTAGAGGCAAGATCCATTACCAGCACTAAGAGAGTGATGATGATTGTGGCTATGACAACGATATTACTATTGGAGATAAGATCACTCCAGCTAGGCCAAGTCACCTTATTGATGAGCTCGTTGTAGCTTTCCTTGATGTATAAAAATAAACCATCCATGGTCTGAGCATTCTTGTAGTAAGATGATCGCCTGGGGCAGATCATCGATGAGGATTATGTGCAGGGGAGACAGGAGTCGAACCCGCGGCCTACGGTTTTGGAGACCGTCGCTCTACCAATTGAGCTACTCCCCTGTGTCTAAAAATGATTCCGAAGGTCTTTTCAGACCTCCGGATTCATTTCTCAATAAACGTTCGGCAAAGAACTTTTCTCAGTTCTTTATCTATATGTGAATCAGCCGAGCATGCTCGCTGACCCGTGTATAGTTTCTTCTTAGTTGATGATCTCAGTTACCTGACCTGCACCTACTGTACGACCGCCTTCGCGAATCGCAAATCGAAGACCTTTTTCCATAGCGATAGCATTGATGAGCTTCACATGCAGGGTAACATTGTCACCAGGCATTACCATCTCCACGCCATCTGGCAGAGTCACATCACCAGTCACGTCTGTAGTTCTGAAGTAGAACTGTGGACGGTAACCGTTAAAGAATGGAGTGTGACGACCACCTTCATCTTTTCCAAGTACATAGACCTCACACTTAAACTCAGTGTGTGGCTTCACGCTACCTGGAGCACAGATGACCATACCTCTCTTGATGTCGGTTTTCTCTACACCTCTGAGGAGTAGACCAGCATTGTCACCAGCTTCACCTCTAGCGAGGATCTTGCGGAACATTTCTACACCAGTGATGGTAGATGTCATCGCCTTCTCGCCTTCTTTGGCAAGACCTACGATCTCTACAGGATCACCAGTATTGATGACACCACGCTCGATACGTCCTGTAGCCACTGTACCACGACCTGTGATAGAGAAGATATCCTCTACAGGCATGAGGAAAGGCTTATCCACGTCACGTACAGGCTCAGGAATCTCTGAGTCTACGGCCTCCATGAGTTCTTTGATCTGAGCTACAGCTGCAGCGTCTCCTTCGAGAGCTTTGAGAGCTGATCCTTTGATGACAGAAGCGTTATCTCCATCAAATTGGTACTGATCGAGAAGTTCACGTACTTCCATCTCTACGAGCTCAAGCATTTCCTCATCATCTACGAGGTCTACTTTGTTCATAAAGACTACAATCTGAGGTACACCTACCTGGCGAGCCAGCAGGATGTGCTCACGAGTCTGCTTCATAGGACCGTCAGTCGCAGCCACCACTAGGATAGCTCCGTCCATCTGAGCAGCACCCGTAATCATGTTTTTCACATAATCGGCGTGACCAGGACAGTCAACGTGTGCATAGTGACGATTAGCCGTCTCATACTCCACGTGAGCAGTATTAATAGTGATACCACGCTCTCTTTCTTCCGGTGCGGCGTCAATGGATGCGTAGTCAGCTTTAGCAGCGAGACCATCTTCTGCAAGTACAGAAGTAATGGCGGCTGTCAAAGTAGTCTTACCGTGGTCAACGTGGCCGATTGTGCCGATGTTGACGTGGGGTTTCGTTCTTTCGAAAGTTTCCTTTGCCATTAGTAATTATTGTTAGTGTTTATTAAGTTTCTAGTTTATCTATAAGCTACTGGTAGTAAAAGAATAAATAGAGAGCCAATGAGTGGAATTGAACCACCGACCCCTTCCTTACCATGGAAGTGCTCTACCCCTGAGCTACATTGGCAATCACTGGGAACAGTGTATCTCATCTTGAGATGTGGGGATGATAGGATTCGAACCTATTCAGCGTGAACACCAGATTTACAGTCTGGCCCGGCTCTCCAACTCCGGCGCATCCCCATGACATATCAGCATCTACGCGACGCAAGTCACATGTCCTCTGAAATGAGCGGAAGACGAGACTCGAACCCGCGACCCTCAGCTTGGAAGGCTGATGCTCTACCAACTCGAACCCCCGACCCGCTGATTACAAATCAGCTGCTCTGGCCAACTGAGCTACACTGGCTGATGGTATGTGTGGTGAAATATCGCGCTTAGTGATCCAATTTCGCGTTGCTGCACTGAGATCCGAGTATCATCTCGTCACTACTCACAGCGCGCGTGACTGTCTCATAATCAATGAGTTCCACTTATTTCTCTTACTACAATGAACTTCGCTCTCTTAAAAGCGAATGCAAAGATAGCTCTTTTCTCAACAAATTCAAGGGGTAGAGCATAAAATTTCCTAGCTGAAAAGGAACACCCACTCATTTGGTCATTTACTCCTCGGATGGGTGCTCTGGTAGGACTTCTTGAGCTTGTCGAGTGAATTGTGCGTGTAGATCTGTGTAGCATTGAGACCAGCGTGACCGAGTAGATCCTTCACGGCATGAAGCTCGGCACCTGATTCTGACAGGTGTGTAGCAAAACTGTGTCTCAGCACGTGTGGACTGAGACGTGTGCTGGAGCTCACTCTACGCAGGAGATCGTGGACACGATTATAGATCATCTTGGGGTAGGCTTGCTTACCTGTACCTGTACTGATGATGTAATCTCTCAGTGAAGCTCTGCCGTGATGGTCATGCGCTATCTCCTGTAAGTCTTTGATGTGCTGCAGGGTTTGCTGCCTTAGCGGCAAAATGCGCTCTTTGTTCCCCTTTCCAAGTACTCTGAGTTGCCGTAGAGAGTAGTCGACATGGCCATATTGCAATCCACAGAGTTCTGATCGTCTCATTCCCGTCTCATAGAGCAGACTCATCAGCACCAGATCCCGCTGGCCCGCATAGCCGCTCTGCGACTTGAGATAGATCCATAGCTCGGCGAGTTCCGACTTACGGATGGTCACTGGGACGCGCTTTGGTAGTCTTGGAGCTCGGAGCGTAGAGCTAGGGTCATGGGTGAGAATCCCCTGTCGCCTGAGATAATGGCAGAAGGATCTGAGACTGCTAATCTTGCGAGCAATCGTACGCGGTGCTAAGCCTGCTTTGGAAAGCGACACGAGCCAAGATCTCATGTGCAGCGGTAGGAGCATTGATGGATCGTCGAGCTCAAACTGTACTCGCAAAAAGTCTTGCAGCTGAAGTAAGTCCGCGCTGTAGGAGCTCAGCGTATGTGAGCTGTAACGCCTTTCTTGCTCTAGGTACGTAAGAAATCGAGAAATCGTCTCTTTCATCATCTTGTCTACCGCAAATATGCCGCCAAGTTCTTCCATGGCGCGTG
>JAHDBH010000183.1 GCA_020630495.1 Saprospiraceae bacterium | reverse complement strand
TTTCACAATCTGAGAGGTCTATTACATCAAGTAATTGAGTCTCTTCATTGAAATATTTTCGAAGAGATTGACCATAATTAGTGCGCATCCAAGCACTACCTGTAATGAAGCATAAGATGCCCTCTTTATGTAAAATGTGGTTTCCGCGTTCATAGAATAAAGCGTAGATATCACCCATACTTGAATAAGTCTTGAATCCAAATTTTTTCAGCTGAATCGATGTCTCTTTCATGCCTTGTAATTGCATATAAGGCGGATTACCTATCACCACATCAAATCCCACATAAGCACCCTCATCATCCAGCACCTCGGGAAATTCAAATCTCCACTCAAAAGCATCTTCATAGATTACATTGCTCTTGACTTCTTCTATCTCAGCCTTTTTCTTGGAGATGCGGTCTAGGAGTTTAGCTTCTTGAGCTTTTTTCTTTTTGGCTTCTGTAGCAGATAGCTCTACGTCAATCAGGGTGGAGCCAAAGCGCAGTGCAAACTGCTCCTCGAGCGTCTGTAGATCGCGGACCTCTTTACTGCTTACAGTACTGCGAAAATCTGACTTGATGCTATCAATCAAAGACTTAAACTCTTGCTTCTCCGACTTGTCTGTAGCAGTTTTGTAGCTTGCCACGGCAAGCTTGTAGCTGTCTATGGTGAATTTGCTTTTCTTCAGTGCTGGCGATAGATCGCTATCTAGAGAAAATCTACTGATGAGCGAATTACCGCACTTGATGTTGATATCGATATTGGGTAGTGTCTCCAGATCGGTGTAGTTGCTCTCGGCGGTGTAGTAGGCGTTTTTGAGTAGTTCGATCCAGAGGCGCAGTCGGCAGATCTTGACGGAGTTGGGATTGATATCCACGCCGAAAAGGCAATTTTCTATGATGCTTTGCTTTTGCGCGAATAGCGCCATCTGCACACGCTGACTCTCTGCGCTACGAAAATCATACTCGTAGAGGTCGTGATCTTGATTATCATTGAGTATGATGAGCTCGTCATTATCTACTGTGGCAAGCACGGGTAGCTTAGAATAGTCCGCATCGCAGAGTAGGCCAAGCTCGGACTTGATGGCTATCAATTCATTGAGCGCAGAGACGAGAAAGTGCCCACTGCCCACGGCGGGATCGCAGATGGTGATGCTATCTATGAGAGCGTTGTGCGCTTGTAGATCTTCTTTCTTGTAAGGACGACCGATGAAGTTGCGGAGTTCGTCCCAGTCATCCGAGTCGTAGTCGGTCTGCTGTTGATATTTCTGTAAGATCGATCTTCGCAGCGTCTCACGACACATATACATGGTGATAAATCCTGGCGTAAAGAATGATCCGTCTTTATAGCCATTAATCTTCTCAAAAATGAGTCCCAGGACGGAAGCATTTATGAGTGTTTTATTTTCTTCCTGGATTTGCTCGCCACCTTCGGAGCTGAAGTCGTAGGCTTCCAGAAATCGGAAGAGATAATCCAGCGTATGGATATTTCCCTGGTGCTTTTTGCCGTGCTCATCCTTGATGACGGTGCGCGTGTATATACTGAGATGATCTGTCTCTTCGAGATTGGAAATTTTGAGCGAAAGCTCCTCCAGCTCACTCACCTCAAATAGGGAACTATTGAGATATGGGACCTTGCTGTAGAGCTCTTGGATGCGTGGTCTGCGATCCTCAGGCTTGATGGCCAGGACCTGGAAGAAGAGGCGATTGAGCGTGTCGTAGTCGGGGATATGCTTGTAATGGAGGAAGCGATAGCTGCTGTCTCCGCGATGATACCGTACGAGCTGCGACTCGAGTAATTTGAGAAATAGGATGCGATTGATCCAGGTGATGCACAGCTCGAGCGCTGTGTCATAGTGCTTGCTCGCAGTGACACTGGTCTCGTACTGCAGGATATTAATCGTATTTTCTAGCAGAGATGCGGATTCACGATCGCCTTCCTCTTTTCGCTGGATGACTTTTTTGCCTTTGTCTTTGACCTCTTCCAGACCTATAATGTGCAGCAGTTCATGATAAAAATTGCGATTGAGCGAGTTGCTATCATTGGCATGCGCTTGCTTGAGGATATGAGTGGGCGAGAGTAATTTAAAAAGGGCTATAAGCTTGCTATCGTCTGAGGGATCATCATTCTTAGCGGCGCTCTCATAGTCCGAGATGCGGAAGTACGTATAACTGAGCTCTTCCTGGATGGTCTCTATATGCGGTCGGGCTATACTTTCGTAAAAATGCCTGGTATCCTTACCGCTATGCTTGTAGGACTCATACTGCTTTATGAGTGCCTTATTTCTGAAGATCAGTTTTTCCCACACATTCTCATCAAAGAGAAACCACTCCACAGAATTGGTGATGATGAGATGCTTGATGGCGATATTCTTCTTATCGTGCCGCTCGCGCAGATAGTAAAGCATCAGCTCCTGTAGCGCCTTGCGATTGAGATCGCCCTGCGAGATCATCTCTGACTTATTCTTCACAGACTTCGCCTCTATGATCACAGCCACGGGATCCGATGTCTTGGGTCCAGCATGGATGACAAGATCTTTCTTGTCCTTTACATTGATCTCATAGCTCCCGCGGTAGTAGGCATCCAGCAGAAAATCGCGGATCACATTCTTCAGATGCTCCTCAGTCTCCATATCGTCTAGCCGACCATGGAGCGTCTTGTAAGCCTCCTTAAATCGCTCTATCTCCGCCCGAGTGACGGGTGACTTCAAGTATGCCTTGCTGAGGGTTTGCCTAGGGGTGTGGATCATGTGGTGTTAATCTGTAGTCGAGCTGGAGGGCTAAGATAGGGCTTGGTGGGTGGAGTGGGGGTGATGTGCGGGGATGCAGCTGTTTGTATTGGTATTGCTGATGGCGGTCTGGCTGGACGTCGCGCGCCCGTTTAGGGCGGATGGACGTTTTAGTCTTTGTTGTAAGCAGTT
>JAHDBH010000039.1:22670-25387 GCA_020630495.1 Saprospiraceae bacterium | reverse complement strand
GTGCGTCTATGATGATAACTACTGCAGAAGTATGCGGATAGTTTTCACTTTGTTTGCTTGTTACTTAATGCGTGTCATATAAAGCGTCTTTTTCTAGGAGAAAGATGCTATGTGACACGGACCTTCTCTTACTGTTATGTGTTTGATGTGATGACTGAGAAGGGGACACGGTATGCTTATTGCTTTGATCAGGGTGAGCATGCCGCTTACTGGGCATCGAGATAGTGTCAAGGACCATGACTGGTCCGAGTGAAGATGCTTTCTCGATGCTTCCCAGTGAGTTCTGTCGTAGTCACTCGTGACAGAAAGAAGACCATAATGCTTACCATTCTCTTAAAGTCTATGCAGTGGCGCAGAAATGGCTTACTTTCAGGTAACCAAGCGAAGTATCATGCGATGGCTCAAGAAAAATAAGTACACTGATGACGAACTGATCCAGGGGTGTTTGCAGAATGATCGACACTATCAAGAGTCACTCTACATGGAGTACTTTGATACGATGCTCAGGATGTGTAAGCGCTATACCTCTGACGAGGAAATCGCTGTAGACATAGTGAATAATGGCTTTCTTAAAGTCTATAAGAAGATAGAAAGCTTCTCAGGTTCTGGATCTTTCGAAGGATGGATCCGTAGGTGCATCTACCATTGCCTATGCGACTATTTCCGTAAGGATAATAAGCGCATCAAGTTTCTGGAGATGCAGGACTACGAGCACCCGCGCACAGACAATCATGGCTTGCCAGGCCTCATGTATGATGATCTCATGGTCATGGTGGACGAATTGCCAGAGGTGTCTCGCAAGGTCTTTGTGTTGTTTTGTCTAGAGGGATATAGTCACAAGGAAGTGGCAGCCATGATAGACATCAGCGTAGGTACGAGTAAGTGGCACGTGAGTAATGCGCGTCGTCTGCTCAAACTAAGAATAGATCAAGTACAATCTCCTCTAGAGACTGGACATATATATGAAGGATAAGAAGAACGCACTGCGTCAAGCATCGTGGAATAAGATGACGGCTCTCCTGGACCAGGAGATGCCCGTCAGCACCTCACAGTCAGATCGGTCACAGAGATATGGCGTCTTGGTTATACTCTTACTATTTGTGCTAGCGATTGCTGGAGCGTACGGATTTGGTCGTAAGTATACAGATCTGCGCGCTAGCTACGAGACAGAGATCAAATACAAGGACATGCGCATATCAAGCCTGAGCTTTGCCATGTCAGAGCTCGAGCAAGATATAGCCAGGCTTGCAAGCCGAGATATCTCGCCGTCAAAAGCTTCTCCGAGAACTACACGCACTCCTGCTGCTTCTTTACGTCCTGGAGCACGCCGTGCTAGTGCGACCTCTGGTATTTGGATGCCATTCATTGTTGGTCTCACTTATGAGGATAATCTTGTTGAATTTGGTGATTACGACTATGCCCTTGCTAAGGTCAATCATGCTACGACAACGAACAGTTCTAAGGCTGATCAACTTAGTGCTTTACCTACGACACTAGTCCGAGGTATAGACATCTCCGATGACGAGGCGGGTATAGCGATTATAACTGATGCCACTACTGCTAAGAAGAAAAAGAAATTACTGTCTAGCTGGTCACCTACCGTCTACGCCGCAGCTGGAGCCACATTCATAGCACCTCGCAAATCTGAGAATAAGGGATTTGAGGCAGAGCTGGGAGTTCATTTCTTTCCTCACAATCGCTGGGACCTACAGCTCTACAGCGGAGTGATGAACCAGAAGACAGAGCTCATCAATCAAGCAACGGCTGCACATGCAGGCTTTGAAGTAGGTCTCGCGCCGCGGGCTATAGAGCAAGAAGTGCAAGAAGAGCAAGAGTCCAAGTCTAACTATACATTCGCCAATCTAGGTATAGGAACTTCGTATAAGCTTTCGCCAAAAATTAAGATTCTCTCAAGCCTAAAGGCAAGCTATATCCTAGACCGACCCAATTTCAGTGAAGCAAGTATTCCACAAAATGCTATGACCGAGAGGCGAGTCTCCAGTACGCTGGATGACCTAGTGGATAATAATCAAGTCCATCGCTGGGGCTTTAGCGGAGTGCTTGGCGCAGAGTATGCGCTCACGGATCGTATCGGCCTGCAGCTGAGCTACAATAAGTACATCACACCGCTCGTGTCTCCGCTTCCCTTCAGCACGAGCGAAGATCGCCTGTCTGATTTTGCTAAGGTGGGTGTGAGGATGAGGCTGTAGGAACTGTAAAAGCTCCATTCTGAGTAACTCGTCTTTTGAAATGCCTATCAGTCCTCGATGGGCCTACTCACCATGGGTTGATGATTTCTGATCTAGTCTTATCGGCTGGAGGAAATAGATCTCAAATATGCAAACTCGCCTTGCGAGTCAGCAGCGTCTCCTCATCTTCTACACGATCGGGATCTTGCACGCAGCAATCCACAGGACATACTGCAGCACACTGAGGCTCCTCATGGAAGCCTTTGCATTCCGTACACTTGTCTGGCACGATGAAGTAGTAGTCGTCTTCTACGGGCGCCTGGCGCGCGTCAGGACTTACTGATTCCCCTGTCTCTAGAAGAAACATACCATCCACATTGGTACCATCTCCCACAGCCCATTCTATGCCGCCTTCATAGATAGCATTGTTGGGACATTCGGGCTCGCAAGCGCCGCAGTTGATGCATTCGTCGGTGATGATGATAGCCATAGTGAGATGAAATAGTGCAGTGTAAAATTACTTGCTTA
>JAHDBH010000039.1:2640-22570 GCA_020630495.1 Saprospiraceae bacterium | reverse complement strand
TTACATAAGAATATGCCGCATCAGAAAGTTCATCTCTCAGATAATCACCACCTTTGACACTAAGACTATGCTACAGAGAGACCGCATATCCGTGCTACTGACTATCGTCCTGATGGCTCTTACTGGCTGGGCAGCTTGGCAGTTGTCTGCAGACCTTGCAGAGTATCGCAGTGCTCGAGACGAGCTGGCCGCTGTACTCAATTTTGACCAGCGATTGCTAGACGTCAACGAGTGGCTCAATAAGTCCACGGAGAAAGGCCCAAAGCTAATCCAGGCCGAGGCAATCTACCAGCGCGCAGATGAGGCATGGGCATCAGGAGGTGTATGGACGATGGTAGGTCTAGCTGCGCTAGGCGTAGCAGTATTTCTCTCACTTCTACTGACGAGCTCCGTACGCACACGCATACTACAGATCATCACTATCTCACTAGTGTCCCTACTTATAGGACTGTCGCTTCCCATGCTAGAGATAGCGGCTTACTTGCGCGATCTGACCATAGATCTCAATATCGACGGAGGTGGCCTGATTGCTATGGCGCTGGGTACTTCCAAGACCTTTCAGGGCGATATCTACTTCTACTATCAGAGCAAGTCCATCCTCGAAATCATCAGGCTACTTTTCCAGCAGGGCAATCTCGTGGTCGCTCTTAGTATCCTTGCATTCAGTATCATGATTCCTGTGGTCAAGCTGCTGAGCACAGGCTATCTCATCATAGTCAATCCATCTGATGGGCTGTCGCGCTATCAGCGCATCGTGTTGCTGATCGGCAAGTGGAGCATGGCAGACGTATTTGTAGCAGGGATATTCCTGTCGAGTCTGGCATTTAGAAATATGAATCCAGGTCTACAGACAGATAGTCGTGTGCTTCCTGGCCTGTATTTCTTTCTAGCCTATTGCCTGCTCTCCATAGGCAGCTCCATGATGATAGGGCGGTATATGGCAGATAGAGATTAATCGCAGTATCTGCGTGCGCGATCTGATCGTCTGTAGAGACGTCGTTGCCGACCCCTAAAGTCACGATATACGAGATCGCCATCGCGCTCTAGGATGATCTCGTTGCCATCTCTATCTCTGAAGCGATTGTATCCCACAAAGCGGAAGTACACTTCCCGTCGATCAAATCGCACGTCGATGCCGCGTCTGCGTTCATTTACGTTGATGATACGACCCGTCCGCCTCTCTGACCATCGACCTTCTAACTCTGGCCCAGTATATCGATCATACTGATAGTCGTATCTCCTCTCAGGTAGCACTGCTCGGCGAGATCTCGTAGCAGGTTGGAAATATAAGATGTGACCTCGACCGACTGGGCTGAAAATCACCTCGCCAGATGAGCGGACGAGATACTTATTACCTTGTGGATCCACGTATTGGTCAGCTCCTCGGAGTCGATAGTAGTACCAGTCCCGCTGATCTCCACGCTGTACGCGGATGCCCTGCTCGGTATAGTCTACTAGGATGTAGATGTCATATTTCTTGTTGTACCAGCGACCTTCTATGCTGCGGTAGTCATCAGCTGCACTCAGTGAATAGCTCATCAGGAAAAGGGCAAAAAAGTAAATGATTCTCATGGTTTTATATTTGACCACAAGATCAGGATTAGAATTCTAAGATTTATTTACGCATTCGTTAGCATATGGTTAATCTGACGTGCTGGGTAGGATTTTGGGCCCTGCTGGAGGGCAAATAGGAGCGTGTCTAAGAGGTAAGTGCTTCCTGAGCGAATCTGCCAATCATGAGATTGCTGCTGATAAATCATCTAAGGCTTGAGATCCCACGCAGTGATGAGGGCATCTACTAGCGAGCCATGTCATCAGGAGGAGATAGGAAGATTCCCACTCGTATGTAAGCGCTATTCGTCTGATTGTAATCAGATCCAGTTCGTGGTCTTGGCCCAGGGTCCTCGAGCCTAGCCATACGCGACATGCGGTAGCCGATCTCTAGCTCTGTCCAGAGCCATCCAGCAAGTTGTCGTTCCCAGAGAGCCTTGAAGACGATGTGAGAATCATTGACATAGAAGTCATCCATGAGACTTTCCGTATCGCGCGCTACGTAGAAGCTACTACTCTGAAACTCTGCACCCGCGTAGAAGATGGACCTAGGGCTATCATTGTATCGCACACCTAGCTGGGCTGGTAGCACCGACTCAAATCCCCAGCGAGAGGAGAAATTATAATTGAGCAGTACAAAGGGCAGGACAGCGCTACCCCTAAAACTATTATTGACATACACACCTATGCCCATCTCGCTATCCTCAGACCATTTCCAGCCGTAGAGGGCAGCCATGCGATAGATGACGTATTCAGCATCAAGTGAAAGCAAGCCGCTGTAGTCGCCGTGATAGCTGGTCTGGAGCATTATCCCAGCGTAGTTCTTTTCGCTCAGCGAATGTATAGCGATCAAGCGCAGAGATGACTTCTTGAGATATCGAAAATTGATATAGTCCGCTTTGTCATCCCTAGGAGACACAGAGGATAGGCTATATCGCTCTCTACTATGACGCAAGCCTATCAGGACTTTAGTCCGTGGTCGCAGTAGGAGTGGAGCGCGTATGGTCGCAGTCAGATGCTCGTAAGGCTCTACTGCCTGCTCGCGGGGGTCTTGCTGCCAGCGATACCGTGTGCTACGGCGATAAGCCAGCTCAGCGCCTCGAGCTCTGGTACTATTGCTGATGCCAGGCGAGCAGTAGGCGATGAGTGCTTCTGAGGGAGTACTGACCTCATCCATAGATATCTCATCCTGCGCACAAAGAGATGATGCCATCATGCATAGGCTCCATAGACAGAGCAATAAGCGCAGATAGAGCGGCGTCTGTGAGTAGTAGCGAAGCATCAAGATGCGAAGATACAGCGGCGGTGGGCGGCGATAGCAGACAGCTGAGCTATAAGGAGATTTATTTCTGTCAGATCATTAGCTGATCTCAAAGAATGGTCTTATCTTTACAGCCGCTTCGTAAAAAAGCACTAGCGAAAGTAGCTCAGCTGGTAGAGCACGACCTTGCCAAGGTCGGGGTCGCGAGTTCGAATCTCGTCTTTCGCTCACAAGGCGCAAGTTCACCACGGTGACTTGCGCTTTTTTTATTCCAGGCGCTTCTCAAAGGCTAGACGCTTCGTGTAGAAGTTGAACACAAAGACAGTTCCTGTCACGATGATCTTGGTCAAGAAGGTATGATCTGCAAAGAAGCTACTCTCTGTACGGATGATCTCAAAGAGAGCCTGATTGAGCATAAAGGCAAAGAGCGAAAAGCCCACAGTCAGCAGTATCACCGCCCAGATCTTGCGACGAGTCTCAAAGACATATTTCTTCTGTAGGATAAAATTGGAGATCATGCCCACCGCTGTGCCGATCGTATTCGATAGAAGTAGGGTGATGCCCAGTACTTCGGCCTCTGCACGATAGTCCATCACATCCAGAAGGAGAAACACCACCAGATAATCGAGAAGCGTGGAGACTCCCGAGGTACCAGCAAATTTCAGCTTGGGTAGGACAAAGTTTTTGATCTTGGAGCTACTCATCTAGGTGCATAGATAAGGATCGCTGAGCGCTGAGCTTCTATCAGATCTTTTTCTACAGATAGTACTTGCAGATCAGGTATGTCTTGGAGGCCATCAAGGTACCGCTCTTGTGTGAGGACATAGACTGTATCGGTGGACGCTGCGAGATACTCCGTGATCGCGGGTACGTCCCACTGATTGGGTATGGGTCTATCCCAGAGACTCAGGTATGCGGGATTGAATAGGCCATGCGATACGATAGTCTTTTCTTGGTCTACTAGTGACTCCATACGTCGTACTGGACTCAGCTCATCCATCTGCGGAGCAAAATAGTAGAAAAATAACATGCCCGCCAAGACATGACCAATGCCCAGTGCCCACCAGGATGCTACTAAGCGCTGACATATGGCCAGCACGAGAGCCGTCAATGCACCCAATAGGATGACGAGGGTAAAGAGACTTTCTGTCTGCAGACTGTGTAGGCTCTCGTCCTGTGCTATGAGTAGGTAAGCTGATATGCTGAGAGCGGAAGCAAGCAGGACATGTGCCGCATGATGTATTATGAGGGAGGATCTCTTGGCCTTGCGAGTGAGCATTTGCACGTAAAGTGCTATCACTATGGCAGCAAAAGGATAGGCAGGAGTGGTATAGCTGATCAGCTTAGTGGAGGAAAGACAGAAGAATAGCACCACCGCCAGTCCCCCAGATATCGCGAGTAGCTGAGGATGTGAGAGACGCGATCGTGCTTTCCACGCCGCTATGATTCCAGAAGGTAGAAGAAAGCTGAAAGGAAGCATACCCACAAACAAGTAAAGCCACGTGAGTAGAAAGAGGCCACCGTGCCCCTCGAGCGGTTCACTGAATCGTCTGAGATTGTGCGTCAGAAAAAATCCCTCCGTGAATGCACCTCCCGTGCGATGATGCACCAGCAAAAACCAAGGGACGCTCACGCACAGTGCTATAAGAAGACCCATAAACGGCCGATAACTCATGATCACCGACCAGCGCAACTGCCGCGAGAGCAGAAGAAATATCAAGTAGCACAATCCTACAAGCGCAATCGCCACGGGGCCTTTACTCAGGATGGCAAGCCCTAGGAAAACATAGCTCATCGCCTGTCCTGAGCGACTCCCCTCAGAGGTGTAGTGATAGAGGCTCAGCACGGTGAGAGCAATGAAAAGTATGAGATATGGATCTGGTACCGCCTGGTGGATCTGTATACTGAAGTGGATGCTGGAGAGTAGGACGAGCACACTTAGAAGTGCTGCCTGCTTACCGTGATAGCGCCAGGTCCACGCCATCACGAGCAGTACCGTCAGCACACCTGCAAGCACGCCGCCGAGACGAGCTCCTAGCCCCCCATACCCCAGCTCCTCATAAGCGAGGATCATGCCCCAGTAGTGGAGAGGTGGCTTGAGAGCTCTGAGATTTCCATTAAATGTGGGGACCACCCAGTCTCCTGCCTGCTGCATTTCTCGAGCGCAATAGGCATTTCTGGCTTCATCAAATCCATAGAGATCGAGACCACCGATATTTGAGGATAATATCACCAGAGATATCATCCCCACCAGGACGAACAAGCCACGCTTACCCATGGTAGCTAAGCTTATAAGCTGTGGACTGAGAGGCTCTGAAGGACTGGATAATTGCTAATGTATGAGTGAGAACTAGATATGAGTGAGAACTACATCAAAGGTACTTTGGACCGCATGAAGATCTTCTTGTGGTTATTCGTTTTTTTCGCGACGGCTGGGGTGATCTATTACTTCGTAGCGGATGAGAAAGGTGCTCTCGTGATAGAGATGCAAGAGCTCTATACGCCTACGCTCAATCAGGTAGTGAGAGTCATCACTGACTTTGGCACCTATCCGCTCATACTGCTTACGCTCGTCACGGTAGGCCTGCTGCGGAAAAAGACATTTGTACCAGCCGTATTATCTCTAGCTGTAGAGGGTATCATAGTCGACATATTGAAGAAAGTTGTCTATCGAGCGCCGCGGCCCTCCGTGGTACTCGAGGATGTTGGTCTCACTTTCGCTGAGGGGCTCAAGGTACTTTGCTGCAATAGCTTTCCATCAGGGCATAGCTCGCTGGCATTCGCCTGTGCTACGGTGATACTTCTGAGCTACAGTCGAGGGGCGTGGATCCAGATCGGTCTGTTTCTCTTAGCTGCTAGTGTAGCGCTATCACGAGTCTACTTGGCGGTTCATTTCTTAGAGGACATACTCGTAGGATCGGCGCTGGGTATTTTGGTTCCGATATTAGTATTCTGGCTCTATGAGATAGTGGTACGGCGTCGTAGGATTCCGTATACGCCGATTGACAAGGCCTGACACTCATCTATGAAGATTGTAAGCGTCAAGCGCAAATGACTTATTGGTTGCCCATGAGTGCTAAGCTCAATGGCTGTTCTTTATAAAGTTCTCAGTCGCTAGCACCTTGCAGTGAGTCCATCTTTATGGTCACTTCGGATAAGTAAAATAGCGATACTTTTGTCCTGATGCCCGGATGGTGGAATTGGTAGACACGCCGGACTTAAAATCCTGTTCCCATTGCGGGAGTGCGGGTTCGACCCCCGCTCCGGGTACCACCAGGGCCCTGAATTCACAGCTCAAGAGCGATGTCTTCAGGGCCTTTTTCGTGTGGTGACTATGGTAATCTTTTGAGGACTCCTTTTTCGAGATATTGCATTGGCGCTATCTGCGGTATGTATCTGCTACTGTTTTTCGGCGTCACGTATCTGAGATCCTATGAGCTGCAGGATTCTGCGATGAGTGTCTCGCTCGGCGGGCGTCATAGTCGTCTGTGCCTCTCTCTGATGTGCTGAAGGCCGCTTGGCTTTAGCTCGGGAGGTACCGCGCACTTGTTTTCTCTGTTCAAACTCTGCATCCAAGAGCTCCGCGTGCTTATCACTCATCTGTAGGAGATCATTGTAGTCGTCAGAATTATTTTCTCTCATTTCTTCGAGAGTCATTCTTACCTGGCGCCTTTTGGCTTCAGCTTTGGAGCCCTTTGGTGCATCTTGTAGTGTCTGATCAGGATCGGTCGGGATCTCAAATCTTGGCTGTAGGCTCTCTAGAAATTTTCGTTCGCTCCTTGAGAGCGCCTCAGAGATACGGGCATCTGAGGCTTTCATGGCTTCGCGCTGCTCTGATGAAAGTTTGCGCTGACCATGAGATCGATTGGTTTTGCGCTGACCTCGTTTCTCATCTCGAAGTGCTCTGTACTGGTCTTGTTGCTCTGGAGTGAGGATAGAACTTATTTCATTTCGGGATTTTTCGCGGATCATCTCACGGCGTTCTCTACGAGCATCTTCACTTATGGTTTTGTCTTCTCGTAGCCTCCATATTTCGGCTTTTACTTCGGCACGTATTTCCTCGATCTGTGAGCGCTGATCAGGTGACAGATCTAGCTGATCGAGTAGGCGATCTCCAGATCTATTTCCAGATTGTGCACTCATGGTGGTGAGGGTAAGGAGTAGCAATGGAATAAAAAATTTAATGGACTTCATGGTGAATATTTTAAGGATGATTTGCTACTTGGATGTCAGAGAGACGGGCTGGGTTTAACTCATCGTCTACCAAGCGCGCTTATTAAGATATGTTTAGGAAATCCATAGGTATCGCTTCTCGGTAAATTATCTAGCCTATGGAAACAATAGAGCTGAGATCTAGAAAGGCGTGCATAGTCCATATTGATTATGGAGTATAAAAAAAGGAGCCGCCCTCTTAGAGGACAGCTCCTTGAAATATCTATAATAGAGAGCGAGAAGTGATTACTTCACCACTACTACTTTATCTGTGCTGATACCATTAGGTGTGTTTACATGTACCATGTATACACCAGGTGCATATGCTGACACGTCCACCTGCTTGGTTTCTTTCTGTACGCTATCGTACTCTTGGAAGTAAGCGATGTCTCCATCAGAATTCAATACCCAGATTTGAGCTTCTGTAGGCTCTTCAAAGTCCATAGTGACGTTGATGAAGTCAACGGTAGGATTTGGAGAAACCGCAACAGCCGTTTCACCAAGTTCTACAGCAGTAGTAGATATGATTGGCTCGATTCTTAGGCGATTAGTTGCCGCAACATCTTCACCAAATCCTCCTAGGAACCACTGTGTGGTATGGAGTACGGTAGAGATCTGGAAATAGTTGAAGTCTACATTATTGTATCCATGGAAGATCACCTCATTTCCATCTACATAGTCATTCATGAGAAAATAGAAAGCTCCTGGCTCCAAAGCTACAGGAGACTCAAAGGAGATGATATCAAGAAGTTCGACTGTTGCATCCTCATCCGTGTCAGGCTCTACGAATGTATACTCGTTGAAACCGACGACTTCTAGACTAGGATTATCTAGGAATCCACCCATGACATCAAAGTCAGCAGCAGGAAATGCCGGAGCAACGCCATCGGCTACTTTCATGAGATAGATCGTAGTACTCTTACCGGCAAGTGGTCCATCAGCGCCGCTGCCAGCAGTAAATGCACTGAAGGAAGTTTCGCTAGCAAACCAGTTTAGATTACCCCAAGAATTAGCTGTTCTGTACATATTACCAGAAGCATAGACACCACCCGCACCTGGGCGGAATCCAGTTGTGGTTCGGCTTTCTTTAGCGTATAAGGCGTCAGTCACACGGAAAACATTGCCTACCTGATTGTCTGAAGGATCAAAATCTTCTCCAAGATTATCCGATTCTAGCGTGTATACAATCTCGTATAGTCCTTGAGCTAGTTCACCTGGCGCCCATTGATTGACAAAGTTGAAAGTAGAATCAGCGATACCACCTGGTACATCACCTAGTGAAATCGTCTCAGTGTGCAGATTAGCAACTACTTCACCTGCATCATCCAGAGCATTGACATCCGCTCTGATGGTAGCATTGACGATATCCTGATTTACATTAGTCAGGTCTACTGAAAATCCTACAGAATCGTCTATGATTTGACTTGCTGGAGTAGCAAAGTTTACGCCATAGAAAAAGTCACCTAGTCCAGCGTCGATAGCTGGAGGAACTACAAGACGCACGTCATCAATGATCCAGTAGTAGAAGCATCCTTGATATGCAAAGCGCAGCTGAACATCAGCCTGGTTAGCAGCGAACTCAGAGATATCGACAAGTACAACACCACCGTTATCCGTCTCTGCATTCACATCGATCTCAAGATTGATCTGAATATCCGCACTCCAGGTAGCTCCACCATCGTTACTCACTGCTACAAATGCACCAGTAGGGGTGAATCGTCTGAAGTACTGAGAAAACTGAAGTGATACCTCGTCAAAGGTGCTACAGTCGATGCTCGGTGAGATCAACTCACTTCTGTGACCCAGGCCATCAGTAGCACCAGTACCGCCCATGACAGAACAAGGAGCTGGACCTATACCGAATCCATTAGCAAATGGATCATCTCCGCCAGTGTCATTTCCATCTGAGTCAAATACTGCTGCGCCGTTAGCCGCAGAAGGTGACATGATGCCTTCACGTGCTCCCCAGAAGAACCCTATATCTGCAGCTCCATCAGCTTCCCATACCCAGAGGGCACCAGCATCAGAAGAGTCAGATGTGAATTGGCTGATGGTCGTCCAGTCATTGAGACCTCCGTCAAATTGGCTGTTTGCTATGGCGTCAGCATCGCCATCTGCTGGCCAGAGTACTTCTAGCTGAGCATTGAGAGTTGTACCTGCTAGAAGAGCTAGTACAAACAGTGTTAGAGTAAAATTTCGCATCATGTAATATTTAGATTTTAGTTTAGAATGTCGTGAAGGTTAAAGGTAGCTACTGTGAGCTTATTGTTAAGAAATGTATACGACAAATATCAACATATGTCTCAAGATGGAGATGTCTTCACGAGAAATCACTAGCACGCATACGGTATACACCGAGATGTTGACAGCATACAGCGGCCGCATGTAAGCCTAGGCGTGTAGCCGACGATATCGGGATTCCCTGGCACATAGCTAGGCTCATCATAGATATCACGGCGTCACCAGCTCCGCATACATCTACCAGCTCTATCTGCTCTGCTGCATAGCGTGTGACCCCATCAGTAGTGATGAGCAGCGCACCTTGTGCCCCTCGCGTCACAAGTAGATACTGAAGGTCTAGTGAGCGATAAATCTCAGATGCCGTCTCGAGGAGGCTTGTACAGGATATAGCGCGATCTGCAGCTATCTCGTACAGTTCTTTTTCATTGGGTTTGAGCAAGGTAGCACCGCGATAGCTCTCGATATGTTGACGCTTTGGATCCACGAGTACGGGTATTCCACGCTTTTGACAGGCACTGATGGTCTCCCGGATGAGCTCTGGTGTCAGAGTACCTTTGTTGTAGTCTTGTAGTATCACCAGGTCGGTAGTTTCTAGCGTACGGGCTATTGCAGGCCGTATAGCCTCAAACTCCACCGGAGTAAGAAGGTGGCGGTCCTCCTCATCATAGCGTAGCACGTGCTCCTTGTCAGCGATCACTCGCGTCTTGCGAGTAGTGCGGCGATCAGCTGATCCATAGATGTCAGAGAAGAGGTTTTCTTCGGGCTGCAAGAGACTCTGGAGTTCACGACCATATATATCATCGCCGCATACGCCTATGAGCGTGGTCTGTGCGCCCATGGAGCTCAGTGATAGGGCCACATTGGCCGCTCCGCCTGGTCTAGAGAAGCTGGACTGGTGCCGTATGACGGGTACAGGCGCCTCAGGCGACTGACCTGCATGGCTGCCGTGTATGTACTGATCGAGCATCACGTCTCCTACTACGAGGATCTTAGTATTCCGTGTGCCGTCTACGATCTTGCTTATCGACTGAGCGTGCTCCATATCTGATCTGCTGTCCTATCAGCTGCTCCTAGATGGCTTTGCATATATTTCCTTTGCTTGCCGCTGATTTCCTTACGAAAGTCGTCATCTGACAGCTTATCCACCGCCTGAGTAATATCCTTGGCTTCATTACATACCACTGCGGTAGCGCGCTTCACCATGTCTACGACCTCGGGAAATTTTTGGTATCGGGGCCCTATGAGTACTGGCAGAGCATAGGCTGCTGGCTCCAGTGTACTATGTAGTCCTGTGCGTAGGCCACCTCCCACGTAGGCTATATCTGCGTACTGGTAAGCTGTAGCTAGGTCGCCTACAGTATCTAGGCAGTAGATATCTCTATCGCTAGGTGAATTTGCATAGATCTGAGTGTGCCTGATGATATGTTGGTGACCTAGCATCTCTATTTGCTGAGTGACCTGCGGCTCACTGACGTCATGCGGCGCAAAGAGAAAGCCTACACCACGAGCTCGAGAGCGTATCCATTGAGACCAGATGGCTATATCCTCTGGCCATGTGCTACCTGCCATGACGATCAGATCATATCGGCTAGACCACTCCTTGATGTGATCGAGGGGCTTTGCATGAGCACGGCGTCTCATGACCTCGTCGATTCTTGTATTCCCAGTTGTCACGGCGTCTATATCATATCTTGACAGATGAGACGTACTCCCTTCATCCTGACAGCAAAGGAGCGTGAGACCTTGTAGGCATTTGCGCGAAAGCGCCCTAGATAATATGCTAGAATCCTGATGATAACTCGCTGAAAATTGATAATGCGGTATAGCTCTATCATTGAGTGCTGTCCAGAGAGCTGGCCAGAGTTCTGCTTTGGTGAAGAAGACCGCTTTCGCGGAAATGCGTGCTAGAAGTTGCGCAGCGCTAGCCCGAGTATCTAGCGGTAAGTAAAATACATGAGCGAATAGATCGTGCTCCTTGAAATTGTCGTACCCAGAAGGCGAATAAAATGACAAGACCCAGGGTATATCAGCGTCTCGCTTGCGCATAGCCATCATGAAAGGGCGCGCATGCTGATACTCACCTAGGGAAGCGCAGTGTATCCAGTACACTTGGCCCACTGGAAGGGCTGCTTCCAGACGCTCCCTCCACCCTGATCTGCCTGTGATCCAGCGCTTGGCCTTGGGATTCCACAGACTCGCAAGACGTATGGCTAGTCCATACAGTCTGATCGCTATATCATAGGACAGCATGGCTCAATAGTAATATGTACGCTCCACATCCGAGGTGTAGTAGAGTGGTAGCGACCAGGCAGCTCGTATGCCGATGAGCATGTCTGTCCGCTTGCGATCGTCGCGCTGCATCAATTGCAGGTCATAGTCGCGCCGTGATGCTGTGCTCGCCAGTGTCACCTCCAGTGCTATATAAAAGTGCAAAAATCCCTCTGGATCTATTTTCTGGTATCCGAGTTGGTGGCGGAGGGCGAGTCCATTGCTCAGTCTGTCTATTGCCTTGATGTAGGGTTGCTCCGCAAGCTCAAGCGACTGACTATCATCTAGTAGTCTGATCTTGTGCTGGAGTAGTCCGAGTCCTAGTGTGGCTCTGATACTATTGCGCTTATCTCCGCCAGATAGCGAAAATAGTTTACCCACATGAGCACCATAGTATCCACCGCGCATCCTGAGAAATAGGGGGACATTGACCCCAGCAGGGCTCGCTACGAGTCCCTCGGCACTGCGGAGGAATGCTACAGGGTCCTCACGTACCTGATCCCCAAAGAGAAAGCGGCCAGTGAGACCGATGATGACGGATGACGCTGGCGTGGTATAGTCTAGATCTGCGCCGAGCTGAAAGTTGCGTCCAAATCGATCGGCCATATCTAAGGCTGACCAGTCTATACCGTAACCAGCATGAAAGTGCAGCACACCAAATTTATTATTTTCCTCAGGCTCCTCCTGGGCAAGGATCTGGCTCAGACTGATAAGTAGCAGTAGGGCGCTCAGTGCAAAAGACCTCATAGGTATAAAGGTAGCCCATGTCCTATCTTTACAGCTCATATGATAAAAAAGAAAAAGTCAATTTTAATTACTGGCGCGGCGGGGTTTCTCGGCTCGCATCTATGCGATAGATTCATAGCGGATGGCTATGAAGTGATCGCGATGGACAATCTGATCACAGGCAGTCTGGACAATATAGAGCACCTCTTTCCCGAGGCAGACTTTAAGTTTTACCATCATGATGTGACCAACTTTGTCCATGTCCCAGGCAAGCTAGACTATATACTTCACTTTGCATCCCCAGCCAGTCCTATAGACTACCTGAAGATGCCTATACAGACGATGAAGGTAGGATCTCTAGGTACGCACAATCTCCTAGGACTGGCCAAGGAAAAGGGAGCTAGGATATTGATAGCTAGTACCTCAGAGGTATACGGTGATCCTCTGGTGCATCCGCAGAAAGAGGACTACTGGGGTCATGTAAATCCCATAGGTCCGCGTGGTGTATATGATGAGGCCAAGCGCTTTCAAGAGGCTCTTACCATGGCTTACCATCGCTCACATGGTGTAGAGACGAGGATAGTGAGGATATTTAATACCTACGGCAGTCGCATGCGGATAGACGATGGTCGTGCGCTACCAGCTTTTATCTCTCAGGCGATACGTGGAGAGGAGTTGACGATCTTTGGAGATGGTCGTCAGACGCGATCATTTTGCCATGTAGATGACCTCGTAGAAGGCATCTACAGGCTGCTGCATAGCGACTACGCACTACCCGTCAATATCGGTAATCCAGATGAAGTATCCATAAGAGACTTTGCTGAGGAGATCCTAGAGCTTGTAGGCAATAAAAAAGCGAGTCTCAGCTTTGTAGAGTTGCCAGAAGATGATCCCAAGCAGCGACGTCCCAATATCTCTCTCGCTAAGGAAATACTTGACTGGACACCCGTCATCTCACGCGAGGAGGGACTCAAGAAAACCCTCACTTATTTTAAGCAAAAAGTACTATGAGCCAAAAGACAATTCTTATCACAGGTGGAGCAGGATTTATAGGGTCACATCTGGTGCGCAGGATGGTCCGTGCCTATCCAGAGCATAGAATCGTCAATCTTGATTCGCTGACCTATGCGGGCAACCTTGAGAATCTCAAGGATGTAGAATCTGCCGACAATTATCATTTCGTCAAAGCAGATATCAATGATCTGGCGGCGATGCAGCAGGTCATATCGGAGTGGCAAGTGACTGGAGTGATACACCTGGCGGCTGAGTCGCATGTAGATCGCTCTATCACAGATCCACTGTCCTTTATCCATACCAATATCGTGGGTACAGCAAATCTTTTGCTCGCAGCCCTCAAGCACTGGCAGGGTGGAGCAGAGTTTGATCGATTCTTCCATGTGTCTACGGATGAGGTCTACGGCAGCCTAGGCAAGACAGGCTACTTCCTTGAGACCACTCCCTACGATCCCCGCAGTCCCTACTCGGCGAGTAAGGCGAGCTCTGATCACATCGTGAGAGCCTACCATCATACCTACGGATTTCCTGTGGTGATCAGCAATTGTAGTAATAACTATGGTCCCTACCAGTTTCCAGAGAAGCTCATACCACTCATGATCAATAACATTCGCCAGTCCAAGGCACTACCCGTATATGGCGACGGTACCAATGTACGTGATTGGCTCTGGGTGGAGGATCATGCATCTGCCATAGATCTGATCTACAGAGAAGGTGTGGATGGCGAGACATATAATATAGGAGGCAATAATGAGATGCAGAATATAGAGTTGGTGCAATTATTGTGTGATGTAATGGATGATCAGCTGGGCAGAGATCCAGGTAGCTCTCGTGAGCTCATCACATTTGTCAAGGATCGACCCGGTCATGATGCGCGCTATGCCATCGATAGTGGGAAGATCCAGCGCGAACTGGGATGGGAGCCGAGCCTGACTCCTCAGCAAGGATTTAAAAAGACAGTAGAGTGGTATCTCGCAAATCAAGAATGGCTGGATCGTGTGACCAGCGGCACCTATCAGACATACTACGAGAGTATGTATCAGTCGGCGGAGTCATAGTACTGCGCTGGTGCATGGTATGGCTGTGTGTCCTAGGACCACTCCTCACTCAGGCCCAGAGTCAGACGTATGGTAGCTTTGCGGATGTACAGCGTGAGCTACGAGAGCGAGGGATATCCGAGGCGGATCTCTATGATGGCTTTCGCCAAAAAGGCGTAGATCCCACCAGAGTTAATCTCAATGATCCACGACAGCTCGTGCAGCTCCAGCCTATCCTCGATGAGATCATCCTCGAGCTCACTCCAGAGGACTATGTAGAGAGATTCGCTGCGGATACTGACACGATTCCTAGCCTCAGCGAGCTCGATTCGCTCGCTATGGAAGAAGTAGATCTCGATGAGATGGACATTCCAGATAGCTTGCAGGTATATGGACATTCATCTCTCTGGAATCGTGATAAGGCGGCAATCATCACCTCTCAGGGACTTGCGGCATCAGAAGACTATATCCTAGGACCAGGAGATCAGTTGCAGATATCTAGCTGGGGTGCTTCATCGCTAGATCGATCTATCCAGATAGATAAGGATGGCTACCTCTCTCTGAAGTCTCCACCCCTACGAGTCTACTGCTCAGGACTGCGACTGAGGGAGGCCCGGACTCTCGTGCGCAAGCGCCTGCAGTCCGTATACAACTTTAGAGATGACGAGTTTGCGATGCAAGTGGTAAGTGCTCGTACCATACGGGTGAGCCTGTATGGTGAAGTACGTCGTGTGGGAGCGCTCACGCTACCTGCGAGCAATACAGTCATCAATGCCCTAGCAGCCGCTGGTGGTCCTACGGAGATGGGCAATCTGCGATCTATCAAGATCGTATCAGGTGGAGAGACCAGGACAGTAGATTACTATAGATTTCTCAGAGATCCGAGTTATGCTACAGACTTCTATCTAGCAGAGAATGCTATCATCCATATCCCTGCAGCGGATAAGCGAGTCTACATCCGAGGAGAAGTGCGTAGATCTATGTACTATGACCTGCTCCCTGGCGAAGGCATACTAGAGCTGGCAGATCTGGCGGGCGGGCTACTGCCCAGTGCATATCGCTCGCAGATATCCGTGGAGAGATACGAGAATGATGCCAAGGTCCAAGTGGATATCAATCTCAGGGCGCCAGCTTCTGTAGAGAACGAGTATCGCCTCGTAGATGGAGACTATGTGGATGTGCCGGCGATACCAGAGCTCACAGAGAACACAATCTATCTAGAAGGTGCAGTCTACAAAGACGGTGTCTATCAGCTCAGTCGAGGTATGACACTACGGATGCTGCTCGCTGATGCGGGACTGCGATCCACTGCCAGGCGGGATCTCGCCTACATAGAAAGCATGCAGTCTGATGGCATGAGCAGTTATAAGCGTGTGTCACTAGAGGATCTGGAAAGTAGTACGGACGGACAGATCGCTCTCAAGCCTGGTGATAGAATCATCGTATATGGTCAAGAGCGATTTACAGATCAAGAGGAATTTACCGTCTACGGAGCAGTGCGCGATAGTGGTACCTATAGGGTAGATGCAAGTGGCTCACTGACTGTGACTGATGCCATAGAGCTGTCAGGCGGACTCACAGAGGCGGCGAGCGGACTGGTGTTTTTACAAAGAAGAAATACAGGAGACGCCAGACTCACAGACTACGTCCGAGTAGATTTATCGAGAATCGCGGATGGCAGTGTGGAGGATATCAGTATCCAAGGGGGAGACAGCATCTATGTCGAGGATGCGACGCTTTACTTTGAGGGATCCTATGTAGAGATCTCAGGGGAGGTCAATGCTCCAGGAAGATTTGACTACGATCAGCGGATGTCCATAGATGACTTAGTATATCTCGCCTCTGGATTTACCCAGCGCGCTGCGCGCAATCGAGTAGATATCTACAGAGTCGTCATAGAAAATGGTCAGCCCACGCGCACGATCGTGAAGAGTCTGGAGCTCGACAAGGGGCAGATGACAGATGATCAATTTCGGTTAGATCCATTTGATCAGGTTGTAGTACGATCAGTGCAAAATTTCTCACTCCAGCGCATGGTGCGTATAGAGGGTGAGGTGGCGTATCCAGGTCCCTACGGTCTCATCAAGGAAAATCAAAGACTCTCAGATCTCATCCAGATGGCTGGCGGCCTCAGCGAAGAAGCGTTTGCTGGAGGAGCTACGCTGGAGAGGACGTTTGACAGTATAGGCTACGTAGTCATGAGACTAGAGGACGTGCTACAAAAGCCTGGAGGTAGGTATGACTACTTGCTCAAGCGTGGCGATGTCATCACCATACCTAAGCGGAAAGATCTCGTGGAAATATCAGGGGCCGTAAATGCTCAGGAACTCTATCCTGATAAGTTTATCAATCCTGGCAACAGCATCAAAGTCCCATATCACAAGTACTGGACTGCAAAGTACTACCTAAGAGAATACGCAGCAGGCGTCGCTGATGTCGGCGACAAAGATCTGATCACAGTAGAGCATGCTAATGGTCAGATAGAGAGCGTCAAGAAGATCTTCTGGATACGCAGCTATCCTCCTGTGTACGAGGGATCGCATATCAATGTAGGCTACGAGAAGCCCAAGCCACCTCGTGAGGAGCGCGATAAGCAACCTGTAAACTGGGAAAAAGTGGTAGGTCAGACGCTCGCCCAAGCGACAGCAGTACTATCGCTCATCCTTCTTGCTCGAGAGCTACGCAAAGAAGAGTAGTCTATCAGTCCTGTAGGGCAGCAATGCCAGGTAATTTCTTTCCCTCTAGAAATTCTAGCATAGCTCCGCCACCGCTGGAGATGAAGCTGACCTCATCTGCTAGTCCAGAAGCATTGATGGCTGCCACTGAGTCGCCCCCACCTACCATGCTGAATCCACCGTGTTCTTTCACCTGAGCCATCGCTTTAGCTACTGCGAGTGTGCCCTGAGCGTAGCTAGGCATCTCAAAGACACCCATAGGGCCATTCCAGAATACGACCTTGCTATCAGCTACTATGTGCGAGTAAGCGTCACTGGCTTTTGAGCCAATGTCAAGGCCCATCCATCCGTCTGGAATGTCATCACTGAACGTAGTCTTGTGCTCAGCGTCATTGCTAAACTCTCGGGCTATGACTGAGTCTACGGGTAGGTGAAGTGACGTACCTGATTGCTTGGCTTTTGCGATTACGTCTAGAGCCATCTGTAGCTTATCATCTTCTACTAGGGACGTGCCGACCTGACCTCCCTGCGCCTTGATAAAGGTGTAGGCCATGGCACCGCCTATGAGCAGATTGTCACATAGATCGAGTAGGCTTACTATGACTCCTATCTTATCACTTACTTTGGCTCCACCTATCACAGCTGTGATAGGATGCTGGTCCGCATCTAGGAGACGTTGAGCTTGCTCGAGCTCCTCAGCCATGAGTAGACCGATACCACGGTTTTCTGGAGCGTATTCCTCCGCAATCACTGCAGTAGAAGCATGTCGGCGATGCGCTGTTCCAAAGGCATCATTGACGTACACTTCTCCGTGCCGAGCAAGCATTTTGGCGAAAGCCTCATCACCCTTCTCTTCACCAGGCTCAAATCGAGTATTCTCGAGGAGTGTCAGCTTGGACATGCTCGGCTCATCAGCATAAGACTGAAATGTCACGGGAGCATCTAGGAGCTGTGCAAGATGCTCGGCTACGCCCTCCAGAGAAAACTGCTCACGATCGATCTCTCCGCTATCGAGTCGTTTTTTCTGCGGTCGCCCTAGATGCGACATGAGTGTCAGGTGCGACGCGCGCTCACGTATGTAGGCAATGGTGGGCAGGGCTAGCTGTATGCGGGTATCATCTGTGATGTGTCCTGCACTATCTCTAGGTACGTTAAAGTCCACCCTCAGGACGACGCGCTTGTCCTGTAGGTCTAGTTTCTGGAGGTGATTCATAGTGCTTGCTTATAACTTTCCGGCCATCTGAGCAAGTCGCGCGCTGTATCCGGCTTCATTATCGTACCAACTTACAATCTTGACCATATTGCCCATGACGTCTGTCATGAGTGAGTCAAAGATGGAGCTGTGAGTATTGCCAACGATGTCTGAGGATACGATGGGATCTTGCTGGTACTCTAGCACGCCTTTCATGCTGCCATCTGCGTAGCCTCTAAAAATCTCATTGGTCTCTTCCTTGCTGACAGGATTATCTACTAGCACATTGAGCTCTATGAGAGAGCCTGTGATGACAGGCACTCTGATGGCCATGGCAAACATCTTATTGAGCACGCTAGGGTAGACCAGGCCTACCGCCTTGGCAGCACCAGTAGATGTAGGCACTATATTATACGCAGCGGCTCTTGCTCTGCGCATGTCTTTGTGAGGTGCATCTTGTATACGCTGGTCTGCGGTGTAAGCGTGCGTGGTGGTGAGTGAACCCATCTGAAATCCTAAGTTCTCGTCCACGATCTTGCAGACTGGCGCGAGGCAGTTGGTGGTGCAAGAGGCATTGGACACGATGACGTCACTGTCGCTGAGCTCATGGTCATTGACACCTATGACGATGGTCTTGATGTCAGAGCTCTTAGCTGGGGCGCTGAGAAGCACTTTCTTAGCTCCTGCATCCAGGTGAAGCTGAGCCTTGTCTGAAGTAAGGAAGCGACCTGTGCACTCCACGACTACATCGACTCCAAGATCCGACCATGGTAGTGATGCTGGATCGGGATTGGCATAGCAAGGAATCGCTACGCCATTGACATGAATATGTGAGTCATCTGCACTGACTGTACCGTCAAATGCTCCCTGAGCACTATCATACTTGAGGAGATGTGCAAGGGTATTATTGTCTGTGAGGTCGTTGATGGCAACAACTTCTATATCACTATTGGTAAGAAGTTGTCTAAAGACTAGGCGGCCTATGCGGCCAAATCCGTTAATTGCGATACGCTTCGCCATGATTTGCTGTGATTACTGTGATTGAATAAAGTGGACAAAAGTACGATGTACTGTTGGTAGACTATATAAACTCTCTATGACTTGATCCGCTCGATGGTCTACGAGATAGACAAATGTGCAGCTGAGAAGTTCGGCAGAGAGAGGAGAGTGAGCTAAAGGAATGGATGTACAGGGAGGGTGTTTTGCTGTGGTAAAATTTTTTAGGCAGGGAGGCGCATCAGGATGGGCAAAGAACTTATATTTGCGCTCCGAAATTGGTGAATGTATTGCATTGTGCGATGTATTTGTTGATCACGGCCCGTTCGTCTAGGGGTTAGGACGCCAGGTTTTCATCCTGGTAGCAGGGGTTCGAATCCCCTACGGGCTACACTTCGTAAGGCGCTCCATTGGGAGCGCCTTACTTCGTTAAGCCCTGTGGGGATTCGAAGCCGCCCACCCGTGGCGCGGAGGCCACGGCTCCTTCGCCAGATGCCCATTTAGGGCATCTGATCTTTCGCTTCGCTACAGATAATGCTCAGTCGTCCTACGGGCTACGGTGAGGTAAGTACTTCCATTGGGAGCGCCTTACTTCGTTAAGCCCTGTGGGGATTCGAAGCCGCCCACCCGTGGCGCGGAGGCTAAGTGGGAATAGATTTTTTTTTTGCTTTAATCGCTATGGGCAGTATATAGCGTGGGAGTGCCGCCCACCCGTGGCGCGGAGGCCACGGCTCCTTCGCCAGATGCCCATTTAGGG
>JAHDBH010000039.1:0-2540 GCA_020630495.1 Saprospiraceae bacterium | reverse complement strand
CCGTGGCGCGGAGGCCACGGCTCCTTCGCCAGATGCCCATTTAGGGCATCTGATCCTTGCTTTGCTGCGGATATTGCTCGGTCATTTCGCCAGATGCCCATTTAGGGCATCTGATCTTTCGCTTCGCTACAGATAATGCTCAGTCGTCCTACGGGCTACGGTGAGGTAAGTACTTCCATTGGGAGCGTCTTACTTCCTTAAGCCCTGTGGGGATATGAACACAGAGATGTTATTAAGCGATAGACCACCCTTAATATCCCTAACTTCCCACTTCCAAAACAATCCCTATGTCCGACAATCAAAAAAAACACCTTCAAGCCCAGCTGTGGAAGATTGCTGATGAGCTCAGAGGGAATATGAATGCTGATGAATTCAGAGACTACATACTGGGCTTCATATTCTACAAGTACCTCTCCGAGAAGATGCTGGTGTATGCCAATCGCATCCTATCTGAGGATGGGATCAGCTACAAAGAGATTACACCTAATACTCCTCATGCAGAAGAGTATCTAGAGGCTATCCGTGAAGCATCTGTGGAGAAGTTGGGATACTTTTTGCGACCAGAGGAGCTATTCAGCAGTGTAGCGCAGAGAGGACAAGCTGCACAGGGCAACTTCATACTGGATGACCTGACCAAGATCCTCAACAATATAGAGCAAAGCACCATGGGTTCGGAGTCAGAAGATGACTTTGATAAGCTGTTTGAGGATCTGGATCTTACTTCTACCAAGCTAGGACGTACAGAGCAAGCCAAGAATGATCTCATCAGCAAGGTACTGATCCACCTAGATGACATTGATTTCAAGCTGGAGGATACGGAGATAGATGTATTAGGAGATGCTTATGAATACCTTATCGGTCAGTTTGCAGCAGGAGCTGGGAAGAAAGCGGGAGAATTCTATACACCACAGCAGGTATCCAAGATTTTGGCCAAGCTGGTCACTGTAGGTAAGACCAGGCTCAAATCCGTCTATGACCCTACCTGTGGATCAGGATCACTACTGCTGAGCGTAGCCAAGGAAGTTAAGGAGGTAGCTGAGTTCTATGGGCAGGAGCTCAACAGGACCACCTACAATCTGGCTCGGATGAATATGATCCTCCATGATGTCCACTACAGGAAGTTTGACATCAGGCAAGCAGATACCCTCGAGGCGCCCCAGCATATAGACATGAAATTTGAGGCAGTGGTGGCCAATCCACCCTTCTCTGCCAAGTGGTCCGCCAACGTGATCCATCTCAATGATGATAGATTCAGCCAGTATGGCAGGCTTGCGCCCAAAAGCAAAGCAGACTATGCCTTCATCACCCATATGCTGCACCAGCTAGCGGAGAATGGGACCATGGCGGTAGTGATGCCCCACGGAGTACTCTTCCGAGGAGCAGCAGAGGGACACATCAGGCAGTATCTGATAGAGGATAGAAACTATCTAGATGCAGTGATAGGCCTTCCGGCAAATGTCTTCTATGGCACAGGGATACCTACTTGCATCATGGTTTTCAAGAAGTGTAAAGAAGATCCAGACAATATCCTCTTTGTAGATGCCAGCAATCACTTTGAGAAGGTCAAGACACAGAATATCCTCCGAAAAGAAGATATAGATAGGATCATAGATGCCTACAAGGACAGAAAGACGGTAGACAAGTTCTCCTATGTGGCCAGCATAGAAGAAGTCAAGGAGAATGACTGGAATCTCAATATCCCCAGGTATGTGGACACTTTTGAGCCAGAGCCAGATATAGATATAGATGCGGTAGCCAGGGAGATCAAAGCGCTGGACGCGCAAATGTCAGAGGTAGATGCAGAGATCAAGGGGTATTGTGAAGAATTGGGAATTGAAGCACCGTTTTGACTTTTCAGTTTTCAGATTTGATAGATTTCTAGATTATAGGATATTAAGTTATGAAGCATAAGGAGCTTACCCGTAAAATAATAGGATGCTGCATGAAAGTGCATCGTGTCTTGGGGAGTGGTTTTCAAGAGACGATTTACCAGCGGGCACTTGAAATAGAGTTTAAAAACAATTTGCTAGACTACAATCGTGAGATGGAGATGGGAATTTTCTATGAAGGTCTTTATATTGGCACAAGAAGAGTAGATTTCTTCGTCGCCGACAAAATCATGTTAGAGCTCAAGGCTGTCAGCGAGTTAAACGATCTCCATCTTGCGCAAGCGATGAACTACTGCCAAGCTTATAAGCTTCCTGTGGGACTACTGGTGAACTTTGGTAGCAAGAGTTTGCAGTATAAGAGAGTATATAATATTAATCATCCCGAAAATAAAAATTATAAAATTCCTAAATCTTAATAACGATAGGAGAGGGGTAGTATCATTTACTGTCAGAATTAGGATTCATTGGATTATAGGATTGGAGGATTGACGTTATGCTCTTAATCAATATCATTGTAAAGAACCAGGATCAATCATCAAAGACATGCTGTTCATAAGGACTATGTAAGTACACCGCCAAGTAATCCTCTAATCAGTAAATCCTAGAAATCCTAATACCGAGAGGAGATAGTGTCATTCATTGTCAGAATTA
>JAHDBH010000038.1:13083-25468 GCA_020630495.1 Saprospiraceae bacterium | reverse complement strand
GACTTTGATCATTTCGACGAGGCACTATAGTTGTGAATGGCTCTCAAATTGTATTTTCGTACCGAAGACATTCAGCGATCCTTGTCTTTGATAGCCTGCTCTGCTAGTTGTGAATGGCTCTCAAATTGTATTTTCGTACCGAAGACATTCAGCGAGCGTATCACATTTGATGATTTGGCCATAGTTGTGAATGGCTCTCAAATTGTATTTTCGTACCGAAGACATTCAGCATGTCAAGGGACGTCTCACTATGACCGATAGTTGTGAATGGCTCTCAAATTGTATTTTCGTACCGAAGACATTCAGCTGCTTGCTGAAGTTTCTCCATTTCCTCTTCGTTGTGAATGGCTCTCAAATTGTATTTTCGTACCGAAGACATTCAGCTTACGCTCCTTATTTTTCTTTTTACGAGTGGTTGTGAATGGCTCTCAAATTGTATTTTCGTACCGAAGACATTCAGCAGTGGGTGGGTTAATTAGCTGATAGTGAGTTGATTAGGCCCAGCTGCTAGGATGTGATTTAGAAGAGGGTAAGCTGTCCTGGAGGGGTAGGCGATTGCGTTTTTTCTGTGCTATGGAAGAGCTCCATCCGCTCAAATTGCTTATCGGTGATCGTGAAGATTCCGACTTTTCCGTAAGCAGGGAGTAGGTATTTGATTCGCTTGGTATGGACGGCGGCATTTTCTCGACTTGCACAGGATCTGATGTAAATGCTAAACTGAAACATGGAAAATCCATCGCTCAGCAGCTCCTTTCGGAATAGTGCTGCCGCTCTGCGTTGTTTTTTTGTTTCTGTAGGCAGATCAAATAGTACAAAGACCCACATGATGCGGTATTTGCTGATACGCGATAGAAAGTCGTCGTGCATCTCAGTCCATAGATGGGAGTTTTAATTTTCTCCGCTGTCCTCTGATACACTCCAAGAATGATGCCGAAGTCTCTGTTACCGCCATCGAAAGGGGTCTCGTCGACTTGCCCATCTGTACATCCGTCATCACGATACTGAGAAGCTCAGACTTGAGCTCGCGGTGAAGCTCTCCTACATCATCTCGAGTCTGGACAATCTGTAGCACGAGACGATCTACGTAGGGGCGGTAGGGTTCCATGATATCGTCTGCTAGGCAATAGGCGTTGTACTTATTTCTATGATGTATGCCCTGCGCGCAGTGAAACCCTGTAGTGACCAGAGCTCTGGCGACTACTGCTCTGAGTATTGCGTAGCCGTAGTTGAGCAGATGATTGGGCTCCTCTCCGTCGCGATCTCTGATAAACTCAGGCAACCAGTGTCGCCAGTACCATGAGGCCGCCTGTGCTTCCTTGTTCTCTGGATCTCCTGATCGTACAGTCCGCCGTAGATAGTCCATTCTCATGCTGCACTCCTCATGTGTGATGAGCTGCATCTGGTTTTTAATTTTTTGCTCTACAATTTGTTTCCAGAGTTGCTTCTTCAGTGCTTCTGACATAGCCATCTGCTCTCGTAGGATCATCGTGTGCATACTGTTGCTGGCAGGGTCGAGCATCATTCCAGCTGGTAGGTGCCTGTCTGTGCAGCTGATGATGACAGCTCCTGTGTAAATTAGTTCCTGGATCGCCTTATGGGTGATGGTAATCTGCTGATGATCAAGTACGACATACCCGATGTCTTCCACAGGCAGCTGACCTGAAATAATTTTATCATCCTGATCCTTGACCACCAACTGACCAGATCTGCAACTGATGTAACAAGGTGTGCCAAAGTAGATCGTGCGTTTACTCATAGCTGATTCTTCCCAGATGATCGATTTTGCACTTTACAGCATTGAGAAGTTCTTCGTTGATTGACCAAATGGATATCTCATCACGATCATGGTCGATACTCGTAGCCAGGTGATGTCGAAAAACGTACTCTTTCTTTGACAACTTTTGCACTCGGTAAAGGTGCTCACTGATAAGCGATTTCTCAGTGTCAGGATTAGGAAGCTCGTCGGGGTCAAGCCCAAATAAGAACATCTCATTTTGCTGCATAGACATCACCAGCGTCCATCCCTCCTCGTTTATCTGAGCGATGTAGGGATCACCCTTGGCTTTTCTCTCATAGGCTTCCCACAGCGAGACTACTTTCTCGTGGTATTTGCCCACTTCGTCTCGATAGATAGCGACGTGATGATTGTTACCTAGCTGCACGAAATCCTTGTCTTCACCCCGCTCGACGGAGCTACGTACGGAATCCAAGTCCCTAGAGACCTTGGAGCTGACGGAAACGCGCTTGATGGCGATCCCTCCTTCTTGATTGAGCCAGATGGGATCATCTTCTAGATTGGCATAGGCTTTCTTGCGATTACCTCCAAATCTTGCTAAGCGCTCTAGCACGATTCGCTTCACAGCAGAGTCGATGATCCTATCCTCATCCTTAAACTCGATGGTGATTGGCTTACGTACCGTATAGACTCGCTCGAAGACAAAGACCTCTGTGATAGGCTCACCTGTTTCTGGATGGAGAATGGGGTTCTTGCTGAGAGCTTTAAAGGCTTTTTTTGGATCTCCGTCGTACTTGTTGAGACGGTCTAGTACAGCCTCCCTGATGATGTCGTCTATGATAAGTTCAGCATCCCTAAAACTACCACGGATCTTTACAGGATCCTTCACATAGCGCAGGCGCTGGGCGTGCATGGTTTCCTCATGCAGACGTCCTCTGGGAACGAGCTGTCTGTGAGTCATCTTGCCTTTACGGGTTTTGTATACATTCCGAGACATAGTCGCTGCTCGCTTGCCAGGCTTGACAGATACGAGGATTTTTTCTATGCTTGCCATCGTATCTTGTCTGAGGCTGTCCCATGGCGGATTGACTTTCCATCCTTGAGCGATGGCTTCGGTGGCGCCCTGATTGCGATTGAGTGTATTGAGGTGGGTGATTATGGCCTGGGAGGTGCATGCGACTACCACGGCGTCTACGGCGTGATGACGATGATCGTCGCGCTTGTGCCAGTCCTTGTCTCCTGCATATCGACTGATGTCTTCCATCAAAGTATTGAGCCCCCATATATGGCGCAAGTGTGATGTCACTGCGCCTGAGGTGGAAGAAACATAAGGTGCAATCTGCTCGAGCATGCCTATGGCGTACTTAGCTATGTACTGCGACTGCTTGAGATGGCGATTGAGGAACTCTGTAGGGATTTCGTCATCTGTCATGAGGAGTCGCTCGCGTTTTCTTTCATCTTTTACGAGATCCTTTACTCGCTGGACGTAAGCTGAGACGGCTTTTTCTCCCAGAGTCTCCATGTAGGCGATGGCTGTTCGGTCGCCTTTGTCAGCATTGGCTTTGCGATCACTGACGATCTTATTCATCATACTATCGTCAAAGATCTTGGCCTTAGGGATGATGTGCTCTATGTCATACTGCGAGCGATCGTATAAATCTGCCAGGGGAATAGTCTTTCCTGTGTAGAGGCAGATGTGGTCAGTCTCCTCCCAGAGCTTGTATTTTTGGATGGATCTAAGAGAGACTCTGGACATGCCGAGTTTTTCTTGGAGGAGCTTGGTGATATTGGTGTTGCGTTTGTTTTTTAACTTGTTGTTGGATGTGATTTTTTTTCTTTTCTTGGCATTTTGTTTCAGCTCGCGTGCTAGTTCTACTCGGATCTCGTCTGGTCGTCCGTAGACGTCTAGCATCTTGTTGACAAGGGTGGCTAGTTGATTGAGGATTTTCTCTACGGAGGCATTTTTGAGGGCATTTTTCTTTACCAGAGGTACGCGATCCAGCAGTTCGCGTTCATTTCGCTCACCTACCGTCATAGAGTGTGAGTGATTATATCCAGCTGCACTCATAGCCTCGCTGTATTCCTTTCCTGCTTTCATATCTGGCAGGATCTTTCTGATGACCTTGTGGCTCAGGTTGCCATAGCCATCCTCCAGGCGTACTTGCTCCACTGCCTGGGCTTGCTCAGCATTCATACCATAGTTTGTCATGAGTATGCGCTGGATATCTTCTGCGCTATCCACACTGTAGAGTAGATGCCAGAAACGGTAGGCAGGATCTTCATCTGATGTCTCGATAGTGAGGTCTACGTCGAGTAACTCATGGGTGTGGTAGCCTGTCTTCTCCATGGCTCTGAGCAGGCGAGCGCGGGTGCGATTACCTATGAGCTCTTCATAGTTTAGCGTGTAGCGCGCAGCGGGCTTGAGGCCCAATGCTTTTTTTATCTTATTGGTCTTGAGCTTTTCTGTATCCATCAGGGCTTCTACGAGTGCATATCTGTGCTCATCAGTCAGCTTCAGCTCAGTGAGATCTTGGTCTCGGACCACAAGATTATTGACCATCTGATATATGCGAAAGAGCTGATAGTAGGGGCTACTCTCTGGGATCACCCGGAGATGAGGCTCAAAGGCGCAGCGGCTGACGTTGTTTTTCTGAGACTTGAGCGGTCTCTGGTAGAATAGCGTACGAGGACCTATCTCCTCGTAGAGCTCGTCTGTCAGTTCCTCATGGTGATCAGACTGTGTCTTCCAGATCTGATCATACTCATGACGATAGTCAGATCGCAGCAGGATAAATTCGCGTGTCCTGAAGTGCGGATCAGCCGTGAGCTGCTCTGCAAAGTATTGACCGATGGTCTGCTGCCGCTGGTCTAGTAGAGAACTGCGAGAGGCAATGGCCTGGAGGTAGTCGCTGGCATTTTTCTCTTGGGCTTGTGTCTTTCTATTGCTCTGGTACCCGCGCTTCTGTAGGAGATGTAGCAGTACTCGGCCGAGCTCCGTGAGGCTTACTTTTTCTGTGACGGCACGTGCACGTAGTTGCCAGAGACTGAGCTTGTCCATATGCATGAGCTCGTCACTGGGTAGCATATCATGAGCGGCGAGGATGCCGCGGAGTCGCTTTCTGCGGAGCTTCCAGCGGTACTGGTTTCTTCTCATTCCCCGGGCTTGGGTGCGATCAGCATTGAGAGCGCCAGAAGTACCTGTGACAAAGTCTGATCCAGACTTTTCTAGTGGTATGACTCTTACACCAGTGTGCAAGATCTTTCCATTTTCACCTTTTTTCTTAGGCGTCTGGATGATCGCCCATCCGATGCTTGCTACTCCTAGATCGATTCCCCATACTGTCTTCATACCCTTAGATTTTTTTATTTATATTTGTCATACAATTTGAGCCATTCACAATAAGGATTTATTCCGTTGTGAAAACATTGAAGGCGGCTGTCCCTTGCGGGATGGTCGTTTTCGCTTTTAACTCAGCTGTCCTGCCATTTAGCCGAAAGGCTTCCTAATCCATCTCAATGAATCATTATATTCATCTGCACACAGACAGCTCATCTTACGATGACATTTTAGCTTCATTGCTCTTGCTCATGTCTAAATGTAATAAATAAATGACTGGTGATCAGAGAAAATAAGGTCGTAGCGATAATTGGCTGCGAGTGAAGCGATCATTACATGATTCTGTGAACACCGTTACCAAATTGGGCATTGCAGTATTTTCTCTTATCCGTCACCTACCACCCCTCACCCATATACAGCCATCCCCGCTCTGTATGTCCCAGCATGGGCTTCTATGATGTCGCGTAACTGCTCGGAATAGCCACCGCCCATGCTTACAGCTACAGGGATACTATGTCGGTGACAAGCGGAAAATACCATAGCGTCGCGCTGGCGGGTGCCCTCGAGGGTCAATCCTAGACGGCCGAGCTTGTCCGTAGCAAGTACATCTACACCGCTTAAATAAAAAATAAAATCTGGCTGTACACGATCTATGGTAGGTTCTAGATATTCCGCTAAGGTGCTGAGATATTTCTGATCGTCACAGCCATCAGGAAGGCCAATGTCGAGATCAGATTTCTGCTTTCGCACTGGATAATTTTTTGCACCGTGCATGCTCCAGGTAAATACCCGATCATCATCTCGAAATATGTGCGCTGTACCGTTACCCTGGTGGACATCGAGATCAATGATGAGGATTTTTTTGATTTCGTGATGAAGTAAATCCTCTCGCTCTAGTAAGCAATGTGACGCTACCGCTATGTCATTAAATAAGCAGAAACCTTCGCCGTGATCAGCAAATGCATGATGTGTGCCACCTGCGATATTATATGCCAGTCCATGCTGTATAGCGAATAGTGCACATTCTAGCGTGCCGTGAGCTATATATCGACCACGGTGGACTAGATCATCACGCACGGGAAATCCTATAGCGCGCTCCATTTTGCGCGAAAGCGGCAGATGCTGTAGTTGGTTCCAATAGTCAGCGGTGTGTGTGCGCAATATATCTTGCTCGCTCAGAAATCCAGGAGCGAAAAACTGCTCTTCGGCCACTGTGCCTTCATAGAGTAGTTGCTGTGGCAGGAGCTCGTACTTCTCCATAGGGAAGCGGTGGCCAGGCGGTAGCTCGTACTTGTAAATAGGGGAGAAGGCTATGCGGATCATCAGGGTGTAATAACAGGACAAATCCATAAATGATGAGAGCGCTGCTATAAAAAATGAGCCCCAGACTTTCGTCTGGAGCTCACGCTTATTTATCCTCTGTGAGAATATGCCTCAGGCAATCCTCTGTAAAGGAGATACTTATTTACCGCCGTCTAGCTCATCCTGATATTTCAGTAGTTCTGCCCATCGACCTTCGTAAGCCATCTGAGCTTGTCGTGGCCACGTGCGCGGTACGTGCATGAGGAATCTAGGTCCTGCATCGTCTAGGATCTTTTTGAGATCAGCTGGATCAGTCTTGCTGAGCATGTACCATGTCTTTATTCCAGCGTCTTTAAAGAGTTGCTCGATCTTAGGACCTATGCCTTCTACAATCTTGAGATCATCTGCTTTGATACGCTTGCCAAATACGGCCTTGGCCTCGGCGAGCGACTCGTCTGTGATATCGTTGCCTTTATTTCCACTCATGGCTGCTCCTGCAGCAAATCCACTTGCAGCGCTTACTGCACTCTGTGCTGGTGGTGTAGTGGATGACTGTACGGGTGGTACAGCTTTTGCCTTTTTAGCGGCCTCGGCCAGCTTCATATTTGCTTTAGCCTCTTCATCTAGTCTGAGCTTGAGTTCTCTGATCTCAGATTGCTTGCGAGAATTTTCTCCTTCGAGCTCAGATCTTCTGCGCTTACAAGCATCTAGATCGCTTGTGAGTTTTGTTTTTTCTGTGCGCAGTTTGTTGGCTTTAGCTTCCCACTCTGCGGCGATCTTTTTCCATCGAGCCCATATGGCCCAGCCAAGGAGTAAGCCAAGTAAGAAGGGGATGAGTAGGCCTAGGATAACCCAGAGCCATGAGAGGTCGCAGATATTGGTAATAGCTGCGGAGGAAGACTGTAGTGAATAAAATAAACTATACATGATATTCTGATTTGAGTTGGATTAGTTGGATAGGATGGTGAGTTCTACGCGGCGATTTTCTTGCCGTCCTTTTTCCGTTGTGTTTGGCTGGGCGGGGTCGCTCTCGCCCTTAGAACTGACCCGGATCTGGCGAGCTGGTACACCTCTGCGAGTGAGTATATCGCGGATGCGCTCTGCGCGCCATGTACCTAGTGTCATATTGGATTCATCGGATCCACGATCATCTGTGTGACCCACGAGTCGTACAGTTTCTTTGGATTTTTTGACTCGATCGGCCACCTCACCGAGATATTCATTGATGTCACGATCGGTGATGAGATTGCTACTATTATAGGGAAAGAGCAACTGTGCCGAATTTCCAAGTTCGCGCACGGTGTCAGAAGACCTCACAGATCGTAATCTCGAGGCAAGAAATGGAAAATCCTTCATGCCATCGCGCAGGCCTATCTTGCGACTGGTGAGCTTTATCTTATTTCCGTCGAGGACGCTGGCAAATCGATTTTTGATCTGATTGGCACGCGCAAGACCAAGATCGGCAAAGCTGGTATTATTTGTCTCGCCATCCGCGTATTGGCCTTCTATCTCCAGAGCTCTTCCGTCCGTAATGATAGCGGCAAGGCTGTCGCGATATTTTTGATAGCGATCGCTGAGGATGGGTTCGTCGCTCGACCAATTAAACAATATGGGGCCAGCCTCTTGGGTGATCCCTGTCTTGGTATTGTCTGTGCTAGCTACCGCATCGTCCGTGCGAGCCTCTTCTACGATTCCGATATGGTCGGATGTGTCAGCACAGCAATTTTCTTTCATGTCCCATACTCGCCACCCTACGTAGACGCAGAAGAGGAGATACAGGATCCAGATGAGCCATTTCATAGCTTGAAAATTTGCTTGGTTAGTGTTTGATTTGATTTGCTTAAGTTACTGAAGTTTTTGTGAACTTCTACCTATATGACCGAGATCGTGCGCTTTCGTCACATTTTGTTGAGCTCCATTGATATATGATATGATTGACGATACATGATTGTGAGGCAGATCTCAGGTTGGCTTCATTAGCCTAGCTTGTAAGAATTGATGAGTGGGATGTCTATGTATGATAGATTATCACAATATGTATTTGATTCATATATACACATGTGCGCGAGCCAATTACACCGAGCCTACGAGACCTGATCCAGAGGAGTATCTTGTCAAGTCCATTGATCTATGTACTGTGTATGATGGGTCTGGCTATCATGGCATGGGACGGACTTGCGGAGACTCTGTATTTGGACTCGCGCGGGTCAGAGGGACTTGCGGAATGCAGATTTTATCTCATCACGATCATGCTCATAGGCGCCCTGGTCGGCACGCGAGGTAGTCGTATCTGGCGATTTGTAGGCTTTGGATTGGTACTATGTAGTATGGTCTGGATGCGGATCGCATATGAAAATGAGCAAATGACGCATGATGAGTACTGGGAAGGGGCCGCAGAGCGGATGGTGGTAGTAGAGGCATACGGAAAGAAGGCTGGTCAGTACATACTTCGTGATGCATCTGGTAAGTCATCTACATTGTCTCTGCTCAGCGTCAAAGGCCTAGACAGTCTCCGCAGAGGCGATCTTATTCGCTGCGAGCTTACCTTCAGGCGACCTAGTCCTGCCATCATCGAGGGACTTTTTGATTATAGGCTTTTTCTTCGCAGAAGGGGTATTTCTCATACTGCCTATGCTGAGCCAGGCGATCTGGAGCTTGTGCAACGATCAGCGATATCACCGCTGCAGTCTCTCAGAATGCTTATCTCTGAAGAGATTGCTGATCTCTATCCCCAACAGGAGCAGGCCGCCATCGTCTCAGCATTTCTGCTGGGTGATAGGTCAGACCTGGGTGAGGAGACGCAGGAGATATTTCGCCGTACAGGCGCCATGCACATACTCGCAGTTTCTGGACTTCATGTGGGCGTCATTGCTGCACTGATGTTGTGGCTGGGTAGTAGGCTCTTGCCAGGCGATCGATATAGGCACATCAGAGGACTCGTTGCCATCGGCTTTATTATTCTTTTTATGGCTCTTACGGGATTCTCTGCCAGTGTATCAAGATCTGGATTGATGTTCAGTATTTATATACTTAGCGGATTTGCATTTGGGCGACAGCGCTCTGGGATTAATAGCCTGTGCTGTGCTGGTGTCATACTGCTATTACTAGATCCTTTTACTTTATATGATGTAGGATTTCAATATTCTTTCGCAGCGGTACTCGGTATATTACTATTCATGCCGTGGATGAAAGACCTGTGGCCGGGAGGAAATAAAATTCTCAAGGGTCTTAAAAGTGTCATTCTCATGAGCATTGCTGCACAGATACTGATCGTGCCGCTGTCGCTTTTATATTTTGGTGAAGTAAGTACGCTTGGGATTGTCAGCAGTGTCGCCGCGGTGCCAGCTGCTGCGGTGATCATGTATCTCTCTCTGGCTAGTGTGCTTCTAGGGATGTGCTACGATCGGCTCGCACAGATCGTGGCAGACGTGCTGAGTATGGTGATGGACTGGCTATTTGGGTATATCAATTGGCTATCGACAGCAGAGTTTGCTCTTTATCGAGCTGATTACTTTGATACGGTACTAGTAGTCCTGTGGTGTGTAGCTGTGGTAGGAGCTTATTTATTTCTAGTACAGCGGATTCGGTATTTTCGATATTTACTCGTGTGTGGTGTCATGAGTTTTTCTCTATATAGCTGGCATCAGCAACTAGATCAGCGAGATGATTTATATGCTGTCATTCAGAGTGATCGATGGGGAAATACCTCATCTGAGATCTGGTATCATGGTCAGCGCTACTGCGATGGAGAGTGCTCAAGCTCCTGGACGCTAGATCGTGTCGCTGAGGATCTTGGCTTTAGCACAGTGGCACCTGAGGGCTCCTTCACCTTGTCTACAGCTGATAAGAGTCACTCCATGGTCAGTGTCGATCTGTCAGATCAGAGTCTTCAAGAAGATTCACGTTTTACAGCTATCAGTGTACAACCCACCTTTACCTTATATAAGTATGAAAAAGAAAGATAGAAGAAAAATCTTGGGGCAATTAGCGTTTTTATCTTTGCTCATAATAGTGCAGTACATTTATCATGTATACCAGGATAGGCGCTGGGATGAACGTACAAGCTGGGTGATTTCTACTACGAAATCAGAAAATAAATCAATTGCATCCAGTGCTATTTTTGAGCCCTCAGCTGCTGACAATAAGTCATCAGAGAACTATCCAAAATATAAGATAAGTAGTAAGAGTAACTCTCATAAGGTATATTCAAATAAAGAACACGATTCTCATCTGGATAGACCTACTCAGCAAGTTTCGGCACATCCTGAAAGCAATGATTACAAATCGTCTGACGCTACAGAAGAGTCTATCAGTGATGTAATGCTAGATGTGAATCAGCCTGATAGTCTCAGCTTTATACAGGCCGGGATGAAGCCGTGGATCTACACGCGCATGCGAAAATACCAGAAAGCAGGAGGACAGATTAGCTCTACCGAGGACTTAAAAAAGATCTATGGTATCAGCGAAGAGATGATAGTCAAGAATGAACAAAACTTTATCTTTTCAGAAAAGGCTAGCAAGAGTGAGATCAAGAAAAGAGAGCAACCGACTTGGCAGGCCACATCTCAAGATGCCAAGAAAATCGCAGAAGCAGAATATGCCTTGTTCACCCTTGATGTAAATACTCTTGATTCATCAGCATGGAGAAAGCTTAGGGGAATTGGCCCAGCTTACGCAAAGCGAATCGTGAGGTATAGATCAGCCCTAGGAGGATTTGTAGTAATAGAGCAGGTAGCAGAGACCTTTGGTCTTCCTGACTCGGTCTATCAGTCCATCCTGCCTCATCTGAAGCTCATCCGTCCTCATGAGCGCATAGATCTCACTGTGGTAACTACAGAGCGCCTTGCTAGGCATCCTTATATCTCCTTCAAGGAGGCCAAAGTCATCATTTCATACCTAGAGAGACATCCAGATATGCAGGACGCTACGGAGCTCAAGAGATGCTATGGCATATCCCGAGAGAGGCTGGAGCGCATGCTTCCATACTTCGAAATTGTGGAATCGGTAGAGATTCTCGCGCAGTCAAGACTAGATAAAAATTGATGACTGCTCATCTATGTAAATCGCCGTCATCATACATAGAGCGGATAGTTCTACCTTCGAAGTATGAAGGGAAGCTTATCAATAGTGCTGCTGGTGATAATGGTAGTTCTTACATGTCCGCTCGAGGGACAGAGGGTCTTACATTTTGAAGATTTTGAGCTGTGTGTGAATGTGTCTTGGACACAGGTGTCTGCCGCTACGGACAACGATGCTAGTGATCAGTGGGAATGCAGTGTAGAAGATATAAGTGACTCCAAGATGTCTGTAAATGGCTTTACGGGTCCCTCTGATGATGATTGGCTCATATCACCGCAGATTGATGCAGTGGGTGCAGAGGAGGTTCGATTCGATTTTGAGTATCGCAATGTTTTTGAGGGAGATGATGTGAGACTTTATTATTCTACAGACTTTAGCGGAGACTACAACACAGCTGGTCTTGAAGCAGCGAGCTGGACGGAAGTAGCGATAGACCTCTTTGATACATTCCAGAATGATTTTGTTTCCTCTGCCCTGTATCATCCAGCCATCACTTTACCTCTAGCTGGTGAGCTCTTTTATCTCGCTTTCAGATATACTAACACGGCATCACAGTCGGAGCTCTGGGAGATAGATGATACACGTGTGACGAGTGATTACTACGCCAGGATATCAGACGATCTACGCTGCGCTGATCTCAAGACCGCCCTTCATCAGTTGATTGATGGACATCGTCCCATTCCCTACTCAGGATCTGAACTGGACGTCTGGGACGCCTTCTATACTACAGACCAGCGACTGAGCGATGATGGTAGTCGGCTGATCGTCTATGATATGTCCACAGACATACCAGATGGCAGAGAAGTGCATGAGTTTGTACTAGGAGAAGATCAGGATCGTGGCACAGGCGGAGGATCAGAGGGCAGTAGATACAATCGTGATCACGTGATGCCTAGATCCTGGTGGGGTGGAGCGAACGAGCCTGTGGATAC
>JAHDBH010000038.1:8931-12983 GCA_020630495.1 Saprospiraceae bacterium | reverse complement strand
TGATAGATGACTGGGAAGACAGTTCGGATAGAAGTGATGCTGCGCTCAATGGAGATCCATTTACAGTGTTTGAGCCATGGTTGCTAGATGTACTGCTGCGCTGGCATGCCGCTGATCCTGTAGGTGACAAAGAGAGACAGCGCAACGAAGCAATCTTCGCAATCCAGCGAAATCGCAATCCCTATGTAGACCACCCAGAGTATGTGGAGATGATATGGGGAAAGGCTGATGGTACCATGTGTGATATGGTCACCTCAGTCTCTACTACGATGAGTCCTGCTATACGCTGCTACCCTTCTCCTGCACATGATCTCCTACGATTTACCGAGATATCTTTGGGAGACATTCGCGTGTATGATCTTGCTGGTCGTCTGGTCATGCAGGCCAGCTCACTAGAAAACGGAGAGCTGGCAATCGATCAGCTGGCTGCTGGACAGTACTTGCTCCATTGCGAGGAGACTATTTCTGGTCAGCAGGTCGTCCTACGCTTTGGGAAGTTCTGAGCTACTCGGCTCCTGATATTTCTGAATGAATTCCTTCATTTCCTCTACCATTTGCGGACTCCCTATGACTACGCTCGATCGCTGGTGTAGCTCGTGGACAGGCAGCTCAAGGATATCTTCGAGCTTGCAATTGATAGCACGACCACCAGCTTGCTCTACGATGAATGCGATAGGATTGCACTCATACAGCAGGCGAAGTTTGCCTTTGGGATATTTGCGAGTATTAGGGTAGAGGAAGATTCCTCCTTGGAATAGGATCCTATGGATATCACTGACCATGCTACCTATGTATCTCAGTCGTAGGTTGAGATCAGAGCAGTAGTCGATGTAGCGTCGCATCTCTACGTCAAATTTGAGATAGTATCCTTGGTTCACAGAGTAGTAGACGCCCTTCTCGGGGATCTGCATGTCGCGATGCGATAGACAAAACTCACCGATGCTCGGATCTAGAGTAAATCCATTTACACCTCGTCCCGTGCTGTACACGAGCATCGTAGATGTGCCATACAAGACATAGCCGGCTGCCACTAGTTCTTTACCTTTCTGTAAGAAATCTTTCTTAGACACACTCTGATCTGAAGAACTCACACGGCGATAGATACCGAATATGGTGCCCACAGACACATTCACATCTATATTGCTCGAGCCGTCCAGCGGATCCATCACTAGGATATACTTGCTCTCCTTTCCATCCACGGGATCTACTGGGATGATATCTTCATTCTCCTCGCTGGCTATACCGCAGCATTCTCCGCTATTGCTGAGGCACTTGATAAATTTCTCATTGGCAAATATGTCGAGCTTCTTCACGTCGTCGCCAGACTCGTTGGATCCACCGTAGCTGCCGAGGATATTGACCAGTCCTGCTTTATTCACTTCGCGATTGACGATTTTGGCTGCTACGCCGATATCCCTGAGCAGACCAGTGAGCTCTCCCGTGGCGTAGCTGAAGTCCTTCTGCCGCTGAATGATAAATTCGTCAAGTGTGGTGATTTCGCTCATGCTGTCTTGGTTTCTGGTAGATAAAGTTATGACCTTTGCTATTGACCAACTATCCACGCTCCACAGCGTTACTAGTTCCTTATGAGGCATCTGCGCACGCTGCACAAGTATATATGGCACTACAAGTGGTATCTCCTACTCGGGATTCTCTTTGTAAGTACATCCAATATCTTCAGGATATTACAGCCCAAGATGATCGGAGCAGCGCTTGATCAACTCATGGATAAGATGCGCTTCTACGGAATCGCGAGAGATATGTCCAATGCGGATTTGCTCATCTCTGATATTTCATCCAGCTTGGTATATTTTGCACTCATAGTGCTGAGTCTTGCAATTATGATGGGCATATTCATGTATTTTATGCGCCAGACGATTATCGTCATGTCGCGATTGGTCGAGCGAGATCTGAGACGTGATATATTTTCCCACTACGAAGCTTTGCATCTGGGATTTTTCAGAAAAAACAATACGGGAGATCTAATGGCGCGCATCACCGAGGATGTTTCCAAAGTACGCATGTATCTAGGACCTGCAATCCTTTACAGCATCAATTTATCTACGCTAGTCATCTTTGCGATAGGGTCTATGCTGAGCGTCAATAAGATGCTCACGCTCTATACACTTTTGCCTCTACCTATATTAAGTTACTCTATTTATTATGTGTCGTCGATCATCAATAAGAAGAGTGAGAAAATACAGACTAAGTTGGCTGAATTAAATTCTTATGCGCAAGAAACTTATAGTGGCATCAGAGTAATTAAGTCATATGGAAAGAATTTATTATTCGCGGATGGCTTTCGCCAAAAATGTGATGAGTACAAAGATGATAGCCTGGACCTGGCCCAGGTCAATGCACTATTTTTTCCCCTCATGATCTTACTGATCGGTATAAGTACTTTTCTAGCGGTCTATGTTGGAGGAATCTTTGTAGAGCGAGGTGCGATAAGCACAGGCAATATCGCAGAATTTGTCATCTATGTGAATATGCTTACTTGGCCAGTTACAGCAGTAGGATGGGTGGCCTCCATCATCCAGCAAGCAGAGGCATCACAGAAGCGAATCAATGAATTCCTGCTCACAGATTCTGAGATCGTAAATCCTGTGCAGCGTGAGAAGGATATAGCTGGGTCAATCACTTTTGAGTCAGTGGATTTTATCTACCCAGATACAGGTATCCAAGCTCTCACGCAAGTAAGCTTTCAAGTGCAGCCTGGTGAAAAGATTCTCATCCTAGGAAAGACAGCATCTGGAAAGACGACCATTGCCGATATGCTGCTGCGGATGTTTGATGTGAGCGCTGGTAAGATAGTAATCGATGGCGAGGATATAAGACAGCTGGATATAGATCACCTTCGTCAAAGAATAGGATACGTCCCTCAGGATAATTTCCTCTTCTCTGATACGATTGCGAATAATATCGCCTTTGGATATCCAGACGCGACTCGTGAAGAAATCATCCAGATGGCAAAGCATACTTCTGTCCATGATGATATCATGTCACTCACAGAAGGATATGAGACAGTAGTGGGTGAGAGAGGTGTGACTCTCTCTGGTGGTCAGAAGCAAAGAATCTGCATCGCTCGGACTCTCATCAAAAATCCTGATATAGTCATCATAGATGATAGCTTAAGCGCAGTAGACAGCGAGACAGAAAAGGAGATCGTCGGATATCTCAATACTGCTCTCAAGGAGAAGACAGCTATCATCATCACCCACAGACTGCATGGATCGATGGTCTATGACAAGGTACTCGTGCTAGACGAGGGAAGAATCATCGAGTCTGGAACGCATGACGATCTCATGGCTACCGAGAGCTATTACAAAGAGATATACGAGCAGCAACTCTATGCAGATGACGCCTCTGCCGTGTGATGGGAGCCCATTTGTAGTATCTCAATAATGAATCGCTTGAGCTCTAGCGCGTCTATTTCTTCACAGCATTTGTTTGATAATCTTGTCATATATGTATATCTTGCACTGTCTTTGCAAGACGATATACGACTATATCGACCCTCTGCAAGTGAAACGAGGAATAACAAAGTATTAATGATACTGAGCTGAAATTGCACGTGATCACAGAGATAGTCGTATTCTATTGAAGAATTTATAGCCAGTCATATAGTCCTTCATATAAAGCATGTATCGTGGAAAATGATAATAAATACGAGAGCGTCTTCACGCAGAAAGTAAGAGCAGGAAAGCGAAGAACTTACTTTTTTGATGTTCGTCAGACCAAGGGAGATGACTATTATATCACTTTGACAGAAAGCACAAAACGATATGATGGAAATGGCTACGAAAGACACAAGATATTCCTTTACAAAGAGGACTTTAACCGCTTTGTCAGCAAACTGCAAGAGACGGTAGATCATGTGAAGACAGAGTTGATGCCAGAGTTTGACTACGATGAATTCACTCGTAGACAAGCAGAATGGGAAGAGAAAAAAGCTCTAGGTCTGCTTGATGAGCAGAAAACGCATCAGAAAGACTCAAATGATACAGTCAGTCACTCTGACCAGACAGAGTCATCAGATTATACGTCATCAG
>JAHDBH010000038.1:0-8831 GCA_020630495.1 Saprospiraceae bacterium | reverse complement strand
GTCATCAGATTATACGTCATCAGCGGATAGTGATCAGGCTGAATCAGCCGATACCTCTGAGGATGATATGTCTTGGTAGGCTGTTTTACCTGAGGAATCATGGGGCACATGAGCATAGCTCGCTCCTGATATAGGCTGTACCGCCCGTTTGGATATCATATATATATAGTATAGCCGCATTGCTCGGGAAGGTCTTATGTCCCGCCATTGTTGCCCAGTCAGTGGAAAGGTTAGATAGATTGAGGGCCATATTCGGCCATCTAGGTGCGAGGCTTTCCACGAAAGAAACACCATATTCCAGCACCAGTGATTGCGACTTGATATGGTAGGGTAGCCCTGGTGTAGGGCAAGCTACAGACACTTTTGGGCGAAAGCCTACCACATAGCTAACGCTTACAGCTGCTGCTTGTCCTAGTTCTCCGAGACAGTCCTTCTCCGATAGTCTAGTGGACTCGTGGGAATCTACGAAGGACAACCATCAATACGATATGGGTCATGACACATCGACCTGCAGTATGTCTCGCTCAGAGGTCACAAGGCGGAGCAGGTAGAGCATCAGCTGCCTAGAAGTGATAGCACGTGATGCGAGTGTGGTGATACGCCCCATATATCTCTACATAGCTGGGGTTGGCGTCATGAAACTTTAACATTTGAGGGTTCATATAAAGAGTTTTTGGCATACATTTTGTATTTAGGATTAGCTGAATACACATTATGATTTATTGTAATGTGTGTTCTTCTAAGAAGATTACAAACACAACCGAACTAAAACTCTGAACTATGAAGTTCAACAAGCTACTCTCGACGAACGCGCTGATCGGCCTCTTGGCATTGCTGTTTGCGGGATCACCATCCTCACCAGATGTGGTTACCGATACAGAAGCCATGATGATCACGCCTGTAGCCATCTCATCTGTGTGCGTGGAGCCCGACTGCTCCGCTGTAGCCATCGGCCTCACAGGATTTACAGGATTACCCTGTCCTTGCGTACCAGGTCTCACGGACGACGCGCAGGTGACCATTGCTTTTCCGCTCCTTGCGGGAGGCACGGTGAATCTCACCACTACAATAACCACGAGCTGTGAGTCTACAGCAGATTTTGATCTGGCGCTGCCTGGCGGGATCGACTGTGAAGGGGATATACAGCTCATCAGTATCATTCAGGATCCTGATGATAGTGACGGTGCTGGGACTTGTCCTCAGTCGGTTCCTATCAGTAACTTATTCGTCAGTATCGCCACTAAGCCTGATGCGGATGCCAATGGACCTTATGGTCCTTTCTGTCTTGATGATCCAGCGATCATGCTATCAGGTAGTCCTTCTCCAGGCGCTTGGCAGACGGGATTCTGGACGGGACCAGGTGTAAATGATGGATCTGTGCTAGATAGCTTCGCTACGTTTACGCCTCAGCTAGCTGGAATCGGTGTGCATCAGGTAGTCTATCAGTTTACTGACATGACAGGTTGCTTTGACATGGATACTGTGATGATAGAAGTATTTGATTCGCCACTAGCCGTTGCTGGTGATGATGAGGTGGTATGTGCGGGTACCGCAACGCAGCTTCACAGCGCCATAGCAGGTGGTGTGCTGCCTTATACGATAGTGTGGACGGCACAGACAGGATCGCTCGATGATCCATCTGCGCAAGATCCGTTTTATACAGGGGATGCTTCTGGTCCTGATACACTCGTACTCAGTGTGATGGATGCCAATGGATGTACCAGCACGGATACAGTGGTCCTCTCGGTAATGGATGAGCCGACTCCTGAGATAGGCGCTGATACTACCATATGTAATAATGGTAGCTTACAACTTTCTGCCAATGTCAATGGTGGACAAGCTCCCTATGTATATAGCTGGCAGACTACGGGTGGTTCATTCTCCGATCCATCTGCAGAAGATCCCATCTACGAGCAGTCTGTACCTGGTAGCTATGATGTAACCGTATTTGTCATAGATGCCAATGGTTGCCAAAGCGACAGCACTATTACCGTGACTGTAAGTGAATCAGCTGTAGTAGATCTGGGTGGCAATCAGATCCTATGTAGCGATAGTGAATTACAGCTCAATGCAGCTACTAGCGGAGGTCAATCTCCCTATACGTATTCATGGACAGCTAATGGTGGCTCATTTGATGATGCGACAATCGCTAGTCCTGTCTACACCAATGATCAGCCAGGTGCATACGTGATCGAGGTAGTCACAGAGGAGGGCAGTGGATGTCAGACGGTTGAGAGCATTGTAGTAACCGTACTTGATAGCGTCGTGGTAGATCTAGAAGAGAGAATCTTAGCTTGCGAAAACAGTGCGACCACGATTCCAGCTGCGGTAAGCGGTGGTACTCCGCCGTACACATATTTCTGGACTAATACTGGCGGATCATTTGACGATCCCACTGTGCTCAATCCGACTTATAATACAGAAGGCCCAGGACTATACTTGATTCACTTGGAGGTCAGAGATGCCTTTGGCTGCGGTGGTGTGATAGGAGCGATCGTAGAGGTAGCTCCAGACTATGACATGGAGCTCGGTGCTGATATCAGTTCTTGTACTAATGCGCCATTCACAATCTCACCTGTCATCACAGGCGGCAACGCCCCCTTCAGCTATAGCTGGACAGCGACTGGCGGTAGCTTTGTCGATGATGAGGCTGCCCAGGGAATGTACGTCAATGACGTACCTGGCACCTATGATATATACTTACAAGTTGTCGATTCTTTCGGCTGTACGCAGATGGATACTTTGACAGCTACAGTAACCGAGCCTCCCTTTGTAGAAGCTGGTCTGGATAGAACCATATGCAATGAGGATCCCATCGTACTTACACCAAGTATCGCCGCTCCTAATACACCTCTGACATATCAGTGGGTGGATAATGGCGCTGGTGGTGGATTCTCTGATGCGACAGTGCCCAATCCGACGTACTCCAATGCTAACTCAGGCGTCCACACGCTATCTATTACCGTGACCGACGCTAATGGATGTATCGGTACGGACTCACTACTCGTCACTGTGAACCAAGTTCCATTCTTCCAGAACTGTCCAGATACCCTGGTATTTGGCAATGACGAGGACCAGTGTGGAGCATTTGTCAACTGGCCTGCGCCTGTGGGACTGGACAAGTGTAATCATGATGTGGTGGTCGAGCAGACATTTGGCCCTGAGCCAGGTACAAGACTTGTAATAGATTCCTTCTACCAAGTAGAATATACAGTCACTGCGCAGGCCGGATCTGGAGCTGTGGCAACTTGCAACTTTGTCGTGATCGTCAAGGATACAGAGTGTCCTGATTTCATTGCCACTTTACCAGCGGATATCACGCTGGACGAGTGTGATGAGATTCCAGCACCATTTGTAGTGATTCCTCAGTGGCACACGAGTGATAACTGTACAGACCCCGAAGATATCGTAGTGGACTATCGAGAGGATACCACGGATGTGATATGCTCTAGATCATTTACACTCAAGCGCTATTGGACTGCGACAGATCTAGAAGGTAATAGCTGTGACTACGTGCAGAAAATCACTATATCCGACACCACAGCGCCAGTATTTGCCATCAATGGCCCTGATACCGTCAGCTGTGCTGAACTCGCCATGATGGATACTACCGTGTCTGGAATCATAGAAAATTGTACTCCTGATAGTCTACTGACGGTCAGCTTTATTGATGAGACCACACAGGGCACAGATAGTGCTGCCTGTGACTTCTACAGCTACTCGATCATCAGACGCTTTAGCGTGGCTGATGAGTGTGGTAATGCTGATACACTGGAGCAAAGTATCGTAGTGACCGATGACGCATTGCCTATGGCTATGTGTCGCAGTATAGAAGTATTCTTAGACGCTGAAGGCATGGCAGTCATTACACCAGCGATGGTAGATAGTGGAAGCTTTGATGCTTGTGCGCCTGTAGAAGTACTTACTTACAGACTGAGCCAAGATACCTTTACCTGTGCAGAAGTAGGAGAGAATGCAGTGATCCTATACGTCACAGATCCCTGCGGCAACGAAGGTGCATGTGTCGCCACTGTGACCGTAAGCGATACACTCATGCCTACGCTGACTTGTCCTAAGGACTGGACCGTAAGTCTTGATCCTGGAGAGTGTGGTAAGTTTCTGCATAGCGAACCTCTCTTTGAAGATAACTGCGACGTGAGCTGGGTGAGCATCCCAGAGGAAGGAAGCTTTATCCCCATCGGCATCAACGAGATCACCATCATAGGTACTGATGCAGGTGGCAATGTTCTGGAATGTAGTTACATGATAGATGTGCGCGAATATCCCAATCCCACAGGAAGCATGAGCTGTAACAATAGAGTCAATCTCAGTCTCAATGAAAACTGTGAGGCTACCATCACGGCGGCCATGTTGCTCAAGGGCGGTCCTTATGGATGCTATGATGACTTTGAAGTAGTGGTGATAGGTGAGGATGGCGATACTATACGAGATATTCCTCATGCTGGTATAGAAAACATCGGTGAAGTCTTCACCGTAAGTATCATCAATCCAGATAATGAAAACAGCTGCTGGGGTGAAGTGCTGATAGAGCAAAAACTGTTACCTACCGTCATGTGCCCAGCAGATACAGTGATACCATGTACTCATAGTATCGATCCAGACCTACTCGGTCGTCCATTTGTGACCAGCTGTGAGCCATCTATCGATATCCGCTATGTGGATGATGTGACGGACTTCGGCGCTTGTGGCTCTCCGAGAAGAGAGATCATACGCACATGGACTATTACAGATGAGTCAGGTAATGAAGTCGTATGCACGCAGAGCATCAGGATAGAGTCTTTTGACCTGGATCTGGTAGAGTTCCCGCATGACTTCACTCAAGCTAATGATAGCGCACTCGCGTGTATAGATGTACGAGATGACAGCACACTCATACTACCAGTGAATACGGGCTTCCCGACACTGCTCGGAGAGACGCTCAATCCTGATGATCACACGCTGTGTGACTATACACTGAGCTACTGGGACAAGATTCAGGAAGGATGTGGCAATACATTCACAGTCCTGAGACACTGGCAGATTCTTGACGTATGCGCACCTCTAGAAGAAGGTGTGAATCCCATAGATCATACCCAGTTTATCCATGTGGCTGACACAGATGCTCCTATAGTGACAGGACCTAATGATGTCACCCTGAGCACGGAGGTATTCAACTGTGAGTCAAGCTACGCGATTCCTGATCCCGTAGTAGATGACTGTAGTCCCGTGAAGTACAGTGTCACCTCTACCAGAGGTATGATCATTGACCTCAATCCAGGATTTGTCCTCACGGATCTGGAAGAAGGTGAAACGATATTGCGCTACGCGATAGAAGACTTCTGTGGTAATATCACTATGCACGAGGTGGTGATCACAGTTATAGACAATATTCCTCCTACGCCAGTCTGTGACGAGTTTACAGTGGTGAGTCTCACAAGTGATGGAACTGCCTACGCCGATGCCATCACATTTGATGATGGAAGCCATGATAATTGTGGTCCTGTATTCTTCAAGGTGATCAAGGAGCGTGATCTGTGCGGCACGCCCAATGGCGTAGAATCTGGCGAGAATCTATGTGGTGAGTGTCTCAGTCTCAATGGTGACGACGCCGATACGATTTCAGGTACGCAGATATACTTTGATGACAGAGTTGATTTCTGCTGCGAAGAGACGGGAGAGCAATTGATCGTCATCATGCGCGTGTTTGATCTTGACCCAGGAGAAGGGCCAGTGGCACCATCACGTATGGCTCCAGGCGGTGACCTCTTTGGAAGGTTCAATGACTGTGAGGTAGAGGCTCGTGTAGAAGATAAATTACCGCCATTCCTCGCTTGTCCATCCAATGTCACGGTGAGCTGCGACTATAGTTATGATCTAGAAAGTCTTTCGGACATCAATGATCGCACCTTCGGTACTGTAGTATTAGATGAGTCGCTCAGAGAGAGCATCATCGTACCAGGCCATGGCAACCCTACGTATGCAGACAATCATATCTGGGGAGCAGACGGCTTTGCAGCAGACAATTGTGATGTTGCTATAGACATATCAGTATCTACAGACATCAGCTGTGGTCAGGGAATGATATCTAGGACTTTTACCGCCACTGATTCTGCTGGTAACAGTACGAGCTGCACGCAGCAGATCTTCTTTGAGAGCTTTGACCCATTTGACGAAGATCGAATCGATTGGCCTGCAGATGTGACGCTGACGGATGTATGTGTAGACGCAGTGCTCACAGACCCAAGTGTGACGGGTGAGCCAGATTTTGGAGCAGGTGTGTGCAGTGATGTGCTTCGAAGCTTTGAGGATGAGGTATTTGTCGATGATCCAGACGCATGTGTGAAGATCTTCCGAACGTGGAAGCTCATTGACTGGTGTCAGTATGATGAAGACACAGGAGAAGGCATCTTTACGGATTTACAGATTATCAAGGTCAGCAATGCTGTAGCACCTGTGATAGCCAGCTGTACAGATCTCATAGTGTGTGACAGTGCAGCTACCTCATGCGAGAGCTTTGTAGATCTTTTACTCGAAGCTACTGATGATTGTACAGAAGACGCAGAGCTGGAATACAGCTATGCGATAGATCTCTTCCATCTTGATGACGCAGATGGTACAGACTTTGATGCAGACATAGCCCCTACAGCATTTGCAACTACTGCTGACGGGGGTAATGATGCCTCTCAGACATTACCATACGGACTGCACAAGATCCAGTGGATGGTAAGAGATGGTTGCGACAATGTCACGAGCTGCGAAGGCATCATAGATATCCAAGACTGTAAGAAGCCAAGTCCCAAGTGCTTCAGTGGTATCGTGACCGTGGTCATGGCTGCCTCTGGAGAGGTAGAGATCTGGGCTAGTGACTTTGACGCAGGATCCGATGATAACTGTGGTGATGTGACGGCGAGCTTCAGCGAAGACATCACCGATATCAATCGCACATTTACCTGTGATGATCTCGGCTCAGCTTCTGTGAACGTTTATTTCACAGACGAAGCTGGTAACCAAGACTTCTGTGAGACATTTCTCTTTATCCAAGATAACAGCGGAGTATGTGGAAGCGCCTCAGGTGATATCACAGGAGAGATCATGACTAATCATGAGGAGCCGCTAGAAGATGCAGAAGTACGTATCGAGGGTATACTCGGTGGTATGGAGCGCATGAGAATCACTGGAGAGGACGGTAGCTATGCATTCTACGCAGTGCCGCACTTTGATGATTACGAGATCACAGGATTTAAGAACGATGATCCAGACAATGGTGTCACCTCTCTGGATATCCTGAGGATTCAGCAGCACCTGCTCGGCGTCAATCCATTTGACAATGCTATGCAGTACATCGCTGCAGATGTGAACAATAATGAGGCCGTGAGCTCGGTGGATATCCTCCATATGAGAAGGCTACTACTGGGATACTACTCAGAGTTTCCTAACAATACCTCGTGGAGATTCATAGATGCTGATCAGACCTTCGACGATTTCCGCAATCCATGGCCACTTGATGAGACAATCATCCTAGAGGACTTCCAGGATGTAGAGATCAGGGACAATGATTTCATCGCCGTCAAGATCGGTGATCTTAATGCTAGCGCCTCACCAGGAGGTCTCAGACAGGAGAGCAGCGATCGTAGCAGCGGTACCCTGGTGGTGATGGCTGATGACTATGATGTAAGTGAGGGAGATGTAATAAGTATGGGCCTTTCGGCCAAAAACGACCTAGACATTGTAGGTATACAGTTTGCACTTTCCTATGATCCTGACATGCTCGAGTTTACCGGAGCGACAGCTGGACAAGTGCCAGTAGTAGACGGATCACATTACTTTATGGTCAGACCAGGTCTAGTGAAATTCTCATGGTCAGATGTCAATACTGTAAGTCTAGAGACTGCAGGTCATATGATGTCGATCAATTTTAAGAGCAAGGCCTCTGGATCATTGCAATCTTTGGTAAGCTTAAGCGACAAAGATCTCAATGGCGAAATCTATACATACGATCTGTCCACACATGACATCAGTCTACAGTGGAGAAGTATGGACAAGGGAGAATATCCATTTGGCGTAGAGCAAAATACACCCAATCCATTCTTCTCAGAGACCAATATCGGTATCCAGCTTCCCGAGGCCAGCGACGTAGAATTGACGGTATTTGACGAGGATGCACGGCCAGTACATGTCATAGCAGGAGAGTATGGTGCTGGTGCGCACACATTGACAGTGGCCGCAGATGATCTCTTGGGATCAGGTGTGTACTTCTACGAAGTGATCGCTAAGGGAATACAGTCTGGCAAGACAGAGAAGTCAAGCCACAAGATGATTTTACTTAAGTAAACGATATAAGCTAGTCGGCGAGAATCTTCGTCGGCGGCAGCAAGATGTAATCTTAGAATTTAGTTTGGTTTGTAGTAAATCCTCCTTCACGAAGTGTGAAGGGGGATTTTTTTGGTCTTCGTCAAGAACTACGAGCCTCCTCCCTTAGGAATTGCAGTGCTCATATACTTGTGAATCAAGTCGTAACACATATAATAATCTATATATCAGCTGATTAGCACTATCTGTTGCAAATCCTTTGTAACTTCGTCTGTTGGAAGACATCCATTACATACCCCATTGATACCCAAAATGTTAGCTATGATTTCTCGTATTGTATTTTTCCTATGTATAAGTCTCTCATTCTTTGGCGAATTGCAAGCACAGATCTGGAATGAGCTCATGAGTGACGACGTCGTCGTCTGCGAGACTGAAGATCAAGGACTCTATACCGTAAGTCTTACCAATGGTACGACAGCTATACCAGATGCACAGATTCAAGTCATGATGAGTAATGGTGT
>JAHDBH010000182.1 GCA_020630495.1 Saprospiraceae bacterium | reverse complement strand
GACCATACACCCATGTCATCGGGTGACCAGACGATCTTGCGCTCCAGCATGAGTAGACTCGAGCTGAGATGCAATTTCCAGGGCGATTTATCTTTGCCCAGTAGGCCGATTGGATCGACTTCTAGCGCTGATTTCCATCCACGCTCGTGTTCTAGATTTTCATTTCCTAGGACTGGCCAGTACAGATCATTCACGGTAGCGGCTAGCATATGACGGGAAGCACTTACGTGCAAATGCGTGCTAGGTGACCACCTCACAGATGGAGCGATAAATACAGCTGCATCGCTCATATCTCTGATTTCCAGACTTGCTCTCAGCTGCTGCTGATCTAGTGCTATGAGCTTGCTAGCCGATAGACTCATCTGCCTGCGTCGGCGTATGGTGCCGAGAAAATTGGACCGTACTTCATCGATCCAATGCCGAGCCGTGATCGTCATATCGAGCGATCCATGTGTATAGTCGACCTCGTGATAGAGCCTGGAAGTCTGATGGATGGCTTCTGTCACGAGAAGTGACTCATATCGATTATCATCACGCTGGTATCCGTGCATCACCCTCCACTGATGCGCTGTACCCTCATGCTTTACACGTAGACTGTGCCTGTAGATCTCGTCTCGCTGTGTGGCGGAGTCGCTGATCTGATAGAGCGCTGGTGGTATGTCTCTCTGCGCATAGAGGTATGACTGGTCTATCAGGACACGCGTCTTCTCAGTGAGATGCTTGCTGAGTCCTAGAGATAGCTCTGTGATCTCTGATCTAGCTGGACTGAGGGGAATTTTTTCCTTCACTCCAGTGCGCAAATCATCCTGTAGGTAGTCATTGTCTGCGGTCCTACGCGCAGCACCCACATCCACTGTCCAGTCACCCACTGCGATGGAAGACTGCAGATTAAGTACCTGTTGCCCCCATGAGCCTATTCCTACGGTTCCCTGTAGTCTGGGAGCTTTGCCGAGTCGCATATGATCTATCAGGATCACTCCACCGAGTGCATCTGATCTATCCGTATCATAGCGCTGCACAGTCGATGCTTGTCCCAGGGCCATAGGTAGTAATCTCAGGTCTATGACACCATTCTGAGCGCTATTGAGAGGTAGGCCATTCCAAAGCACTTGAGTGTGTCTGGCATCCATACCTAGTGCTGATACGGTGGCGAGACCACTAGCATTTTGCTCACGATAGATCAGATCAGTGCGCCGTGATAGGCGCTGGGCGTGCGACTGCACGCTCTGGATAGGCGATGCGCTGATGACTACTTGCACCAGCTCGTGAGATATACTGTCGTGTAAGTAAAGTGGCTGATCCTGTGCAGATAGAGAGACAAGTGTGCAGACCATGGCAGCTGCTATGAGAGATCTGCGCATCATCCTTGTATCGGTCTTATGCGTGATAGCAATCTATCCATCCATCTGGGTCGACTGAGGACATTGCTGTCGCTGCTAGCCTTGATCGTCAGCCACAAGCCTATCACAAGTAGCACTACGGGTGCGGCCCATGCAGCTACCACAGGATCCAGCACCAGCTTATGTGCCAGTTTCCTGAAAAATATATTACTCACTATAAATACTACAAAGAAAATAATTGCTACTAATAGACTCACGCCATAGCCGCCTTTGCGCACTATAGCGCCCATAGGACCTCCGATCAGTAAAAAAATCATGCACATGACTGCATTGGCAAACTTGGTGTGCACCTCAAAGTGATTCTTGGCAATGCTCTTGGTGTTTCTCTGTTGTTTTTGTGCGGAAGCACGCAAACGGTTGTAGTAGTTCTCTGAAAACCCTTTAGCCTGAGTGAGGAGTCGAATCTTGTCCTCAGCGGGAAATGTCGCTAAGAAGCTCTCTTGCAGACTGTCGAGATCTTGGGCAATGATGGTGCCATTGGTCTTGGGAAGTCGGTGATAGCGATCGATATTGTCGTCATCACTGCTTTGATTACTCACAAGAGAAGCCTTCACCTTGCTTGCCTCCTTGCGGATGATCTGACTCTGCTCCCTCACATCCGCTAGACCATCACTATGACCAAAGTAAGGCGTGATATCTTCTACCACTCGCGCTGACCGTGCGCGGAGACTATCTGTGTCCTCATTGATCTGACCTACAGTGAGCATATAGCGATGAGATGCGAGGAGTTGTTCGTCCGTCTCATTCATGTCAAATTCACTTAGGTCAAAGATCTTGGACCACTTAGCAAAATCCGCTTTGGTAAAGGCATACTTGCTGCCACGCTTGTAGTCAGGCTTCACCTCCTCATATCGCTGACCATTATAGAGCTCCATGATAAAGTAGCGCTCATCATCTGAGACATACATACGGCCGCTATCCGCCATCATAGAATTGTAGAGCCCAGTGCTCTGTCGGGTCTGGTCATAGATAAGTACATCCTTGAGACTCTCTCCGTCCAGACCCTTCTCACCTATGCGTATCACATAGTTCCTGAAGTCTGTATTAAAGATGCCCTCCTCTAGATTGAGTGTGGGCTTGGTCTTCTTGATGTCATGCATCCTAGTGTGCAGCTTGAGATTGGTGACAGGGATGACATTGTTACTCGTAAAGAAGCTGAGGAAACCCAGCAATATACAAAACAGCATCACCGACCACGACATGCGCAGAAAACTGACGCCTGCTGACTTCATACTCGCCATCTCAAATCTCTCTGCCGCTCCTCCAAAAACTAGTACACTACTCAGCAACACGGCTATAGGAAGCGCCAGTGGGACGAGCTTGATCGACATGTAACTGATCACTTCCAGGATGGTCCACATGCTCAGGCCCTTACCTACCAGATGAGCAATATTCTGCCATAGAAACTGCATGACCAGCACAAACAAGGCTATGAAAAATGAGGCTACCAAGGGTGGTAGGAAACTCTTGATCAGAAATCTGTCGATAATCTTAAGCATGCTTCAGCTACAACGAAATATGACGGCAAAAGTGCTAAATCTGC
>JAHDBH010000181.1 GCA_020630495.1 Saprospiraceae bacterium | reverse complement strand
GGATTTTGCGCGAAAGCGCTACCATACAAAACGCTTGTAAGGTCTTGCGCTCATGACAGAGAGATAAAGGAGAAATGCTGCTCACATCTGCTGGTAGACGCGAGCATAGGAAAGAAAGGCAAAGTCCCGAAAGCTGCTTAGAAAATTGTCTGCGATCCATATGTATTGATTGTATGAGAGATGAGAGGCGATTTAATCTTGGAGCATTTGCTCCGCGACATATTCACCCATGGCAAGAATGGTCAGACTCGGCGGGACAATGGTGCTGGCAGGTACGAGCGACCCATCAGAAATGTAGATACCAGGATGACCTATGAGCTGGCCCCGCTCCGTCGTGGTGGTTCCTATAGGGCAGCTGCCCACTTGATGAGTAGTGGTATAGTGCAGATCTCTGCGCAGCCTACCTCGATTATCTATCTCCTCCGCATAGCCCAGGCTCATGTCAGCTGATCTCAGTATATCTTCTAGTATACCTTCTCTGTGGCGATGAATAGCTCGATGAGAAGCACTCATCTGATACTTCAATCGCATCCTGCCCTGATGAAGAGATAGCTGAGCTGATCCCGGCATGGACCCAGATGCGGTAAGCACAAATGTCCTATGGCGAAATGCCATCATCCTCTCCACTTGCTGCTCACCCCACCAGGACTGAGCATCTGATCCATAGCGGAGACGTATCATGAGCTGAGCAGGTATGGCCTTGTAGGGTATGACGACCATCTCATCAGAGGATAGGTAGTCATAGCTCACGACATTGGGGAGGCCATAGCCTCTGTACATCTCACCATCAGGAAGAGCCTCTGGCAGAGTCGCGATCCTCTTGTAGAAGATATTGGCCTGCACATGTCGTGCTATAGGCGTATGGAGATTGAGAGCTTTTCTGGAGCGGAGCAAAATCTCTGCTGTGCCTACCGTACCAGCTGACAGGCATACTCGACTGGCCCTGATTACTAGATGCTGCAACTCAGTTCCTGTGCGCCTTTCGGCAAAAATCAAATATCCAGATGAGCTAGGCGATGGTTCTATCAAGTTCACCCGAGTATCCGTCATGACTTGAGCACCAGCTGACACTGCACTGGGCAAATAGTTCTCATAGAGCGCGTGCTTACTTCCATGGACGCATCCAGTCACACAAAATCCACATTTCTTACAGTCTGATACAGCGAGGCGCACGCGGTCAGATGTGCCACCTTGCTCGTGCATGATCTGGGAGAAGATCTGACCATTTCTGGACACATCATTATCGCCTACCTGCTTCACGCCGAGCATGTGTTCTGCTCGATCATAATACTGGTCCAGGAACTGACGATCCAAAAACTCAGGCCAAAGACGCTGACCATCGGCGTCCTGCTGATCAAAAGACATACTCGGCGATCGCAAGGAAATCCCCAGATAAAACCCCGAAGCACCGCCCCATGCTCGCACGGTGGTCATACTCATGCCATCTCCATCCAGCTGATGATAGTAGCGCCTGAGATAATCAGGATGCATACTCTGCTTAAGATCCTTCTCTGGGCGGATCATAGGCCCTCTATCAAGGATCAGTACCGATGCACCTGCCTGAGCCATGCGCATAGCTGGCGCTGCTGCGCCAAATCCCGAACCAATGACACATAGATCCGTGTCTCTGTATAATGTCTTCATATTGTCTCACCGCAAGGTGCGTCTGATGTATGAAGCAAACATCACGGCTCTTGACTCGCCACGAATGATCTATAAGAGACTGCGAGAGATAGGGTCTCGCATAGCGAGATGGGAGATAAGTGCATCAGCGCCTTCTCTCAGCTATAACTTCCTCCACTCTCCTACGCTGACGATCGATTTTAGCATGAAGACCATGGACAAATTCTAGACGATTGCGATGGGCGGAGCCGCTGATGGGTAGGGATGTCTGCTGTAGCTTTTCTGCCCACACCTTGACATAGCTGGTGAGTTTGTCATCCGTGGATACCATATAGTTAGGTGTGTCAAGAGTGATGAAGGCTATCTGCCTTTCCACAGAGTCTAGTAGTGCGAAACTATTGCTATGAGCAATCTCATTGTAGTACATCTCCACAGGCGCCTTGTAGAAGGGTTTCTTTCCTTCTCGGTATCTAAACTTCCTTCCGTGTAGAGCCATGTCCTCGATGTAATTAGCGAAGGCAGACAAGGCGTCAAGTACCAGCAGGGCTTCCTCTGGATCCACGAAGAGACCACCCTGCAAGCAATAATGAATCTGCTGCAGTGTAATCGTAAGCTGATGTGGATTCCAAAACTCTACGGTATGCAATTCGCAGTACTGCTCTATGGCAGTGATGTACTGCTCGCGACGATCCTGACTAGGTAGATGCCGGCTCAGAGAAAATTTCTCGATCTTCTGTATATCCGTGTACCAATTGGAGATACCGTTCATGTAGTTCTTGAAGGCTGGGATCTCCGCGAAATTGTAATCGTATACGAGTGGTATCTCCAGAGCGCTGATGTAGAGCGTAGGGTCTGTGAGCGCGTCCGCTTGCTGGAGGTCTTTGATAAGATAGTCTAGATAGACGCCGCCATCGACGCGAGATTCTCCGAGAAATGGTACTTCAAAGGTCACCTCCTGGCTGGATGGTCTGGTGAGATGACCGTAGTCTATCTGGTACTTCTGGCAGAGGTAGAAAAACTCCTCTAGCGACAACTTGATGTCTCCCTTGATCTTCTTGTAGAGCGTACTTCGGCCCCAGTCCAGCTCAGCGGCAAGCGCTGCCTTCCAGGTCTTGCTCGACTCTATAGTGGCAATCTTAGCAAATAGCTCTTGCTGTACTTGATTTGCTAGGTTCATCAGATAAAGCTAGATCAGAAACCCAAACACTTGTCTCATTTTACAAGACTATATAGGAATCTTTCCACTCTATCGAGACTACAGCCCGTTAACCCGCTCCAGCAACGACTGCGCCTTTGTCAAGATCTTCTCCTTCTCCTCATTCTTTTCC
>JAHDBH010000180.1 GCA_020630495.1 Saprospiraceae bacterium | reverse complement strand
CACCATGCAAGATACCGCTACCGCAAGCCCCGTCAAGATCACCGAAAGCGCACTCGTGCAGCTCCGTAGACTCATGACCGAGCAGTCCGTGCCAGATACCTATGGACTGCGCATAGGTGTGAAAGGTGGCGGGTGCTCAGGATTCACCTACATCCTGGGCTTTGATGAGCGTAAAGAAAAAGATGCCGAGTACATGATCGATGATCTTCCTGTGTATATGGAGAAAGGTCACTCGCTATATCTCGTGGGCATGGAGATCGACTGGCTAGATGGTCTCAATAATCGTGGATTTATATTTAACAATCCCAATGCCACTGAAACCTGCGGCTGTGGCACCTCCTTTAATGCTTAGCGACCGAGCTCCTTGGCGAGATCATCTTGCTGTTCACTGAATCTGCCTGATAAACCGTCCATAGTGTCTCGCAATTGCACGACGTCTCTTGTCTCGCGCTGTATCATCTCGTCAAATAAGGAAAACTGCTTATCCGTCTTGCCTTTGATTTCATTGATGTATTGCTTGAGCGTTGGGCCGAGCTCGTCCGCTAAGCGCTTGCGTCCCTCGTCGATCTGCTCTTGAAAGCGCTTTAGAAGTTTGCGCTTTTTCACACCTACGGTAATTCCTGTAAATAGCACTGCTACTCCTGAGAGCACACCGCCTGTGATGTCCACTACCATCACCTGTGTCAAGGATGAGATCAGTATGCCGATGATCGCTATTCCCCCGCCTGTGGCGACCTGTGGCAGGATGCTCTTTGTCTGATCTGGTAATTGCTCAAAGGCAAAGCTGCTCTCGCTCTGTACAAATTTTCGGAAGGTCTGCTGCAGATCTTCTAGGACCTTCTCGCGATCCTCTGCAATGTAGGAGAACAGCTCATGATCATTCTTGAGGATGGTCTCACTGTTTTGGATTTGTAGACTGACCGTCTTGACCATTTGCTTGACCTGTCTGGTGATATCCTCATGGCTCTGATCGATTGCCGCATTCATCCCTTTGCTCAGGTCGCGCTCAAATCTTGCCAATCGATCCTTGAGCCAATTCTGTGGTCCTGCCGATTTAGAAAATATGCTACTGATAGATTTACCGAGCATCGAGAAAAAGCTCAGCTGCGAACTGAGATCATTCATTGCCTCATTGCAGATTTTATCATAGACGCTCATGAGATGACTGATGGTGAGATCTACCTGATGGTGCGCCAGGGACTGATGCTCTTCGAGGCTCGATCTTATATCTGATCTGAAACTCTGATCCGCTGCCAACTGTCTCTCTCGATCCGTAATCCCATGATCTATACGAGATATGACATTAAATGCTGTGTCGACATAGTTGGACAGTTTCTTGAGATATGCCTTGGGTCCTATGACCTGTTCATCGAGATAGGATCGTAGAGCAGGGAAACCACTAGTAGGATCTGCGGCTTTCTCTTGCTTGGCCGACACTGCGAAAATCTGCGGATCAGTAAGACCCGCTTGTATCGCATGATTGCGCACACCTTGGATATTAGTCTCCAGATCGGCAGGTTCCATGAGATCTTTCTGCTGCAGCACTAGAATGATTTTTTTGCGCCACTCGTCTTGGATAAACTTAAAGAATTCCCAGGCTGACTGGCGGTAGGGATTCTTTGATTCAAAGACAAATACGATCAGATCCGCCACTGGCACAAACCGCTCTGTGATCTCCTGGTGATGATCTACGATAGTGTTGGTACCTGGTGTGTCTACCACAGCAATCGTCTTGAGGATGTCCTCTGGGATGTAGATCCTGTGGAAGTGCGGATTGACTTCAATCACGCGTCGCTCCTCGCCGTACTGGATTTGCTGAATCTTATCCGTCATGGGTGATGCAGCCACGGCACATATATCTTCTTCTGTGCGTAGGAGTGCATTGATAAAACTGCTCTTACCAGCTTTCACTTCACCGACGATCACAAAGAGAAATGGATCTTGGATCCGCTGTCGGAGCTCATCTATGGTCTCTATATACTTCTCATTACCGAGATCGGTGGTGAGTGTGTGAAGTACTTTGAGGTCGGTCGACATGCGACTACGCCACTGTGGTATCAGATCTGTCATAGCTGCTATAAAGATAAGTGCACCGCTCTACCCAACGTGCAAGATCAATCACCCAGTCTATGAAGATAAAGTACCTCCTTGCCATGATAAGATCTCTCTTTACATCCGTAGCCATAGTGCTGATCTCCTTCTCGACAGTACGGGCGTGCTCATGCCTTTTCCTGCCGTTTTGCGAGTACTATGAATTTCTGCAGGAGGAAGCCCTCGACTACTCGCTGGTCATTGCTACCAGAGGAGAGTACACCGCTACGGGAATGAAATTCAACATACTGCAGACGCTGGAGGGCGAGCGACTAGACGAGCAAGCTGACATCAATATGTCAGTAGGTACGAGCTGCGAGATCTCTCGTGAAAATTTTGAATCTGGAGAGCGCTATCTGATGCTAGTAAGAATCCACTCTGGGAGTAACGAAAGATTCTATTCTCTCAATCCATGTGCGACGCATGCACTGCGCATCAGCGGTAGCACGCTCCAAGGCATGGTAGCTGACGGCATCTCAGAGATCAGTCTCACAGACTTCCAATCTAGACCTGATTGCCCTGCCCTTACAGATTTTGCGCAAACACTTAATGCTTATGCTGTGGCTACAGCTTCAGGAACTGTAGACATCTATTTTCGCGATGTGCTCACTAGCCCAGTAAGCACCAAGGTAGAGTACTCTCTCTATAGTGCTGGAGGCCAAGAAATATATCACGGAATGCAGACCATCTCTAGTGATCCTATATCTATAGAGACCGAAGGATGGCCAGCAGGTATCTACATGATCAGGCTAACTGCTCTGGCGGAGCAGCAGACGCTAAAGATCATGAAGATGTGAAGCCAGACTGGGGCCCTCCTACATATTAGCTATGATCTCATCGCCAAATTCTGAGCACTTGAGCAGTGTAGCA
>JAHDBH010000179.1:2171-2996 GCA_020630495.1 Saprospiraceae bacterium | reverse complement strand
TATATTCACGTCAGCAGCTTTAGGAATTCTCAACTCCCCAAACGAGTCCGTATGAATAGAGTCTGCGAGAGAATTAGCAAGTCTATAGATGGCGGAATCTGTAGCGTAGCGATATATCGTCTTTAGATTAAATGCCATGGCAGGTACTCCCATATCCAACCAATAGGCGGTTGTCATGGCTTTAGACTCATCAGATAGTCCTGCAATTGGAGGCAATTGATTCTTGTCGCCTACAATAATCACCTTGCTTTTGACAATAGGGGCTTCCCTCAGTCTGGTATAGGTGAGAAGATCGGAAAGCATTGCATCTGAACCAAACTGGTAAAATTCCTGCTCACTGTCGCGATCTCCGAGCATACTTGCCTCGTCAATGATAAAAATTTTATTGAGATTAGCATCAGTACTAGCCAGGCTAAAATGAAATTTATAACTCATCTGACCACTAGACTCTAGCACTCTATGCCGAAATTTGCTGAAGGAGTATATGCCTTTATGCACAGTTGTGCACTCTCGCCCTAGCTTAGATCGAAGAACACTTGCTGCCCTTCCTGTAGTGGCCATGAGAGATACATCTTGACCATCAGCGATCACACGATCAACAAAACTTTTGAGAATAGTAGTCTTACCGCTTCCTGCGGGTCCAGACAAGATAAATACACCAGGTATATCGCTTGCTACAAAATCAATCATCATCCGAACACACTGTTGCTGCTCGCTTGATTGTGCATATGCATTGGATCCCATAGGGGTTAAGTAAGTTAAGTTAGAGTAGCAGAAGCTAGTCTTCGCTTTGCTACTATTCGTGACCTATCATCTCGAGCCATG
>JAHDBH010000179.1:0-2161 GCA_020630495.1 Saprospiraceae bacterium | reverse complement strand
CCTATGGCGGTAAACTATAAGTGTAGGCTTGATGTGTTCAGTTTACATATCAAATATAAACATGCCTGGCACAAATATGATATTACTCCGACAATTTGACGGATCATCAGAGAGCATAGTCCAGTAATCTCCTTAAAATCTGATAGGATAAGGCTCGACACATTCTCATGATTACCTTGCTCTCCAAATCTCTGGAGGCGTACGATGGAGTGCTGTGCATATAGGATGCATAGCCAAGTGTCATTTTTGCAACTAGCTATGCTGACATTTTTTTAAATATATAGTGTGACCTCTTAACTAATTTCACGTCCCAATCGATACCAAACCAAAAATCCAACCATGTCTAGAATACCGATCCTAAGAATCGGCTTTGATAAGCGCATGATGAGCTGGGAGATACCTAAATTTCGAGCAGCTGTAATCGAATCTACGTCGCGCTCGGAAGACCACTTCCACAATCATGGTGCTGGCACGACGACCATCTATCGATACCCGAGGATACAGTATAAGATCATAGATAAGCGGCCGCATATTATCTGTCTAGAGGAGGGTACCGACGCTATCCATGCCTTGTTAAAAAAGAAGCAATATTGGTTTGATGTGGGCCGCTCAGAAGGCATAAAGGAGTACAAGATCGCAGAAGCTAACTACGCCTATCATGAAATCACGAATGGTAGGCTGCACACCTACAGCTTGCTCAACTACATACCTTTCAATCAGGAGGTCTACCAGAAGTACAAGGCTTCCAGTAGCAAAGCACGCAAGGCAAGACTACTTACTGATCAGTTGCATAAGCACTTGACGACCTTTCTCAAAGCGGTAGAGTACGAGGATGACGGAGATATAGTTTTATCTGATCCTATAATCTATAAAGAGCAATTTATACAATACAAGCGTCAGTACCATCTGGCCTATAGAGTCTCATTCACATCTTCTCTTGATTTGCCAGATTACGTAGGTCTGGGCAAGGGTACATCGGTGGGATTTGGCATTTTGCGCAAAACGAAGAAGTCATGAAATCATATCTATACGGTGCTTCAGTAGAGGGCATACAATCTTATATCTTCAAGACAAATAAGCTCAAGGAAATAGCAGGCGCGAGTGAGATCGTGGATCTGATAAGTCGGCGAAAGGAGGGGTCTATTGATGGCTTTTGTAAGGAGCACCATATAGATCTATCAAAGGTGCAGATACTCCAAGCAGCAGCAGGTAGGATCACTATCGCCGCAGAGGAGAATATCTGCTCTATCTTCTTTAAGAAGTTTCCCAAATATATCACTAGTAATTACCCTGGTCTTAGTCTCAGTCAGGCGATGACGCAAGACAAGGAGCATGCTATGTCAAATCTGAATGAGAAGTTGAGATATCACAAGACTGTCCAATCTCTGAGCGTACATACGGGATTACTCGCTACAGAAAGAGCTCGACGTACGGGTGGTGTGGCGACAAGTTCAGATAAACATCTAGATCCTGAAGACTACACGGATCGCGAATCTAAGGTGAAGCAGCAGCATATTAAAGCTCCGCAGTTATTCAAGAAGAGTACAGGGCTTGACTTAAAACATGGCGAAATCTGCTATGAATTTGATGATATGGTGCCAGGTGATGGCAATAGCTGGATTGCCATAGTGCATGCTGATGGCAATGCACTTGGTAGCCGTCTTGAATCCATGGCCAAAGAGGATATTTCAGACAGGGATAAAAGAGCTAAGTTCAAGAAGTTTTCTATAGATCTTCAGTCCGCTACGGAGAGTGCGGCTGTTCACGCATTTGAAAGCTCCTTTGATACTGAGCACTTCAAAGGACGGAAGATTCCCTATAGGCCTATCCTGCTAGGTGGTGACGACCTGACTGTAGTCATGCAGGCAAAGTATGCTCTAGATTATACTACAGCATTCTTGACTGATTTTGAGAAGAAAACTCAAGCTGATCCATTGAATGGTCTGACTGCTTGCGCTAGCATCGTCTATGTCAAAAAAAGCTTTCCCCTGCACTACGCCATGGGGCTCGCCGAGGAGGTCATCAAGTCTGCTAAGTCAGCGAGCAAGGCGATTAATCAAGATTTGCCCCCTAGCTGCTTCAATTATTATAAGGTGCAGTCCAGCTACATAGAGTCTCACGGTTATAAAGAACTCATATCTAAAAGCATGATGAGTCATCC
>JAHDBH010000037.1 GCA_020630495.1 Saprospiraceae bacterium | reverse complement strand
GGAGCACTACCATTAAGATCATCAAAAAATAGACAAGGGTCTAAAGCTATTGACAACTGATAAATAGAAATCTACAGGCACCTTTGTAGATTACTGAAGGGGTCTGCTACTATTAATCTTCGTATATAGACCTACATGTCGATAGAGCTAATTCATTGATAATTGATTAAGCCACTAAGCATGGAAAGTATTGCTATGTATCAAAATTAGGTTGGCCGATTACTAGTCGATGTGAAATTAATATGCTCTGCTCACCGAGCCTGGTGGGATGGACTGTAATCAGTAAGATCTTCGATATACCTGGGCGGCTTGTGTTCATGCACTACCTTTTACCATACCCGCTTCAAGCTATAAAGAACGACAAGTGTAAAATCTCTTCAATTAACAACAGCTTCTGCAGGCTTATCTTTTCTTCTTTCCCATCGCATCTGGATGGCATTATCTTCAAAGGTGCTAGTGCCAGCAAGTACCACCTTATCATTATTGTGCAGAAGTCGCCACTCACTCCGCTTAGAATTATCAACAGGGATTAACTCAAGAATCTTCTGATCACCATCATAGCGATACTCTCCAGCAGTGGTCTTATCCGCATAGAAACCGCCCTCGTACGTCCAGTCATCAAGGAAGCGAATCCACCGTCCAGCGTAGGACTCGCGTGGAATGTCCTCTCCTATCTCGTCTACATACGTATAGTGAAATAGATCTGCTGTGAGAAATGTCCACTTTGATGGTTCTTTATCTGGAGCGACTACCGATAAGTCTGGACTCGCATTCCCTTTCTTTGTAGCGTCATCAGAAGTACATGATGTGACATTGACGGCTATGGCCAAAATTAATAGCGATATGATATCTTTCATACTATTGTGGTAGAGATGATGAGGCAAAGATCTACGATATATGAGTCAATGAGAAGCGTAGTGCTCAAGTTTCTACTCGAGCAGGACATAGATATAGAGATGGATCATATTCTGGTGGCGGTTTCTGGTGGTATGGACTCTATGCTCTTGCATGATTTGCTCAGTTCTCATTTGCCCGAAAGGGCCCACATCGCCCACGTCAACTATCAGATGCGTGGAGAAGATTCTGATCTGGATGAGGATCTGGTGAGACAGCGAGCTTCCGCTCAAATGTGCAACTTTCACCTACGCCGATGGTCTGACTGGGATGAGACTGATCGTGCTGGAAACTTCCAAGAACGTGCGAGACTTACGAGATATGCGTGGATGAAAGCTCTCTGCGACCGACACGATTATGCAGGCATATATGTTGCTCATCATCTGGATGATCAGTTAGAGACCTTCCTGATAGCTCTATCGCGAGGTGCTGGAATCAGAGGCCTGCGAGCGATGAGTCCTGTGCGAGATTCTATTTATCGTCCTTTACTACAGATCTCTCGAGAGCAGATTGCCTCAGCCGTGAAGGAGCGCCATATCTCATATCGGGATGACAAGAGTAATGATAGTTCAGACTATCTGCGAAATAGAGTACGCCATGATCTGACACCTGTAATCAAATCTGTATTTCCGGATATACTGCGTCAACTGGAGTACAGTCTGGGAAGTCTGCAGAGCCACGAGAAAGTCTGGAAAGAGATATCACCTGGGAAAGTCGAATTTCCGTACAGGCCTGAAACCGAGATCCAATATATCAATCTTTTTTACACTCTCCAGTCATTGGGTATCAGTCGTGCAGACTGGAGAGATGTGCGCGCCCATCTTGAAAGCGGCCAAGCTACTAGCAGGTATATTCTAGGTAATGGATCTGTCATCAGTATTTCTAGAGGAGTGGCTTATCTCTCAGGCCATCTCGATGAAGGGAAGCCCCCTGTATCCCTCGAGCTGCTCTGTGGTGTGCATGACACGGTGCACGGAAGATTAGCTGTATCTACCTTACAACGTCGCAAGGAGATATCATCGGATGAGCTTCTGCTTCCTGAAGAATATCTTGGGACGCAGGTCTGCATACGTGCTGTAATGGAGGGGGATTTCATGAAGCCCTTTGGGATGAGAGGTACGAAGAAAATCTCTGACTATATGGTCGACAGCAAGTTTACCCCCACACAGAAATCTCATCAACTCGTACTGGTGGATTCCCAAGATAGAATCTTATGGTTGATCGATCACCGTGCCAGTGAGTTGACCAGGATCAGAGATGACTCGGCCTGCTTGCTACTCCAGTGGTCACGAGCGGAGTGATCAGCCCTTGCGGGGTCTTCCCATCAGATCACGCTTCACCGCTGGCTCTTGAGAGTTTTCCTCTGGAGTGGCTTGCTCTAGCGTCTGCTCAAAGAGATATTCTTCATAGTACCATGCACCGTCGCGCTCGCGATAGATCTCGTAGCTACCATCCTGTACAAGCAGCGGCTCAGAGAGATAGCTCTGTTCTGGTACAAGCATGATATGATTATGACTAAGGACACTGCCATCTTCGCTTACATTAAAGCTTACACTAGCGGGGTCTGAATACTTGATAATGATACGTTTGCGTACATCATCTCTACTGGTAGAATTCTCTTTGATGAAGATAGGAGCTCCTAGACTAGGCACGCCCTGCGCATCTATCATGAGTACATCTGCAATTTTAAGATCATAGGCGGGCAGATGCTTATTGAGACCGAGAAGTATCACATAGGGCTGTCCATCAGCTGTGGTATCAGCATGGGTGTTGTAGTAGTAGGCTCCTACCCACTCGTCTGGACTGAGCGTCTCTCGAGTGGCACTATATAGCTCATCAGCGGCATCAGTGAATGCTATGAGCTCTGTGGATAGCACATGCCGGAAGTAGGCATGATAGAGAACATTGTCTTCCGTCCGAACTTGCCAATTATACAATACCCAACTGGAGTCCGCAGGTCGTATCTCATTGATGTATGGACTGTTGACGGCATAGCTCACATCGGCATCATCTGCCTCCTCCAGAAATAGCCTAAGAAATTGCTCGTGCGCCAACATGCGATTCTCGGCATCCTCTAGATGTGTGAAAGCATCAGCATAGAACTGAAGGCTCAGCTGAGCCATAAGCGAAGCTGGTAGAAGCAAAACCGCGAAGAGAACGACGTATTTCATATGGCTACTAACGCAGATCACGGAGAAAGAATGCTTAATGATCTCTTAAATGCTAGGCACACTAGGAATGCCCGGCATGGTCCGCAGCTATCTGTAGATAATCAGGTCTATCTGCTGCGGTGCTGTGTCGATATTCAAAGACCACTCTACCCTTACTCACGAGAAAGACGCCTGGCATCTGAAATCCGTCACCGAGTACAGCACCTGGTAAATGCCCCTTGCTAGCAGCTTCAAAGCCTCGTAGAAACACTCTGAAACTCGCCAACTGGCTAGCTCTTCCCCGACCGAGTTGAAACTGCTTGTAATATGCTTGATCAGGACTCGCTATCCTGGGCATGTGAGCCAGCTTGTATTTCTCAAAGAAAAGATCAGCCTCGGCTTCTTCTCCCATATGTACAAACACTACTTGCACACCTTGATCGCGTAGCTCAGACTCGATATTCCTGATATCTTCTAGCGCTTCTTTGCAAAAGACACAACCAAAGTGTCTAAGAAAGACTAGAAGTATGCGAGAATCTTGAGAGAGACTCAGGAGATCCGCCCCCTGATTGGTGACCATCTGTGAGAGAACATTAGAAGTTACCGGCATGGTAGTAAAATGTCTGCGCTCCGTGTAGGTTTAAGAAGCCTTGATTTTATCATAGGTCTGCATCACGGCTTGCACGTGCTCGCAGCTTTCATGAAGCATAGATTTCTCATCATCATTGAGATCAAGTTCTATGATGCGCTCTATACCATTCTTACCCAAGACGACTGGCACACCCAGGTATACATCATTGAGACCATACTCGCCATCGAGAGATACACAGCACGGGAAGATGCGCTTCTCGTCTCGCACGATAGTCTCAACCATCTGAGCCGCAGCTGCGCCAGGCGCATACCAAGCAGACGTACCCATGAGCTTCACGAGTTCGCCTCCACCCTTCTTAGTGCGCTCCACGATAGCATCTATCTTATCTGCTCCGAGCATATCAGTGATGGGAATACCAGATACCGTAGTGTACCTTGGAAGTGGTACCATCGTATCACCATGGCCACCCATGAGTACTGCTTGGAAATCCTTGGGTGAGATGCCTAGCTCCATACTGAGAAATGCGCGATAGCGAGCTGTATCCAGTATCCCTGCCATACCAAAGACTCTCGTCTTGTCAAGTCCGCTAGACGTGTGCGCAGCATACGTCATGACGTCAAGAGGATTGGACACGATGATGATGATAGGATTAGCTGAGTGCTCTAGGATTGAAGCCGTTACAGAGCTGACGATCTTGGCATTGGTGGAGATGAGATCATCGCGACTCATACCAGGCTTGCGAGGTATCCCCGCCGTGATCACAACGATATCACTGCCCGCAGTATCTGCGTAGTCAGCTGTACCAGATAGACGCGTAGAGTAATAGTCTATGGGTGCTTGCTGATAGGTATCTAGGGCCTTTCCTTTGGCCATATCACCTTTGAGATCGAGAAGCACGATTTCATTCACTACGTCTTTGTGAGCTAGCACATTTGCTACGGTTGCGCCTACGTTTCCAGCGCCTACTACAGTTACTTTCGTCATGATTATTTGTGAGATGTATTTTGTGATTGGATTGTATGATTGCAAAAGTAACTCGTGCGACGGTTATATGTTGTCTCATGAACCAGGTACTCGCGCGTGGCGGTTATCTTTGAGACATATAAATCGATACTATGATAAGCAAAGTAAAAAAGCTCCTTTCTCACCTTCTTATGATGATATGCCTCGGCAGCTTGCCGCTTCATCAGACGGAAGCTCAAGTATGTGGACATATAGCTAGTCCAGAAGATGAGGCGAGGCTCCTGGCCAATAAGGAGGTGATGTATGATATAGTGCAGCAGAGAACTATGACGAGCTACATTCCTATCAAATTTCACTTAGTCGCTCGCAGTGACGGAACGGGAAGAATAGCAGAGAGCGAATTGTTTGAACAGCTCTGCGTGGTCAATGAGCAGTATGCCGAACAAGACATCCAGTTCTACATGAATGAGGGATTTGGCTACATTAATAATAGTGCAGTGTATGAAAATCCACAATCGCAAGACTTTGTCATGGACATTGCGAGGGACAGAAATGCTATCAATGTCTACTGTGTGAATAATGCGGGGGGCGGAGCAGGTGTAGTCACACTGGGATACTATGATCCAAGAAACGACTGGGTTGTAATGGCTAACGGAGCTACGCGTGCGGCTGAGAGTGAGTTTGCTCATGAGCTCGGTCACTTTTTCAGTCTACTGCATCCGCACAATGGCTGGGACTGTGATCAATACAACGAGGCTGATCACGGTAATCCAGTAAATCTATCGACAGCGCCATGTCACAATCGTGCCGTAGAGCTCCAAGATAGAAGCAACTGTGACAATAGTGGAGATTTCCTCTGCGACACACCACCTGATTATCTCTTTGGGCTTGGATGGCCCAACTGCAACTATACGAATGAAGTACAAGATCCTAATGGAGATGTAGTCGATCCAGATGAGACCAACTATATGGGTTACTTCCTGCAGTGTCCCGTGGATGCATATACATGGAGTGATCAGCAAATACTAGCTATCAGAGCTGACTATGAGTCTGGAGCTAGAAACTACCTACGCAGATCTCCACCAGAGTCTGTAGAGATCGTCACAGATAGAGCTGTCCTCATATCTCCAGCAGATGGTGAAGTCGTCGATGATCATGATGAGGCACTCCTCACATGGGAAGAAGTACCTAATGCATCTATGTACTTAGTAGAAGTAGATGAGCTTCCGTCCTTCTCCTTTGCGCTGCGATCATTTATCGTAGATGAGGAATCACTCAGACTCACGGATCTGGAAGAAAACAAGAATTACTTCTGGCGTGTACGAGGCTTCACCGATGTGAGCACTTGCGCATCGCCATCTGTGCGCAATCGCTTTAGGACAGGCTTGATGACAGCCACTCAGGATCTTTCGGAGGATCTAGAGATTTCTCTTTTCCCTAATCCAGTACTACCAGGTTCTGGGGCTATGATTACAGTGAAGAGTGGAGTTAATATCATCTCTGCTGATGTCCGGACCCTCTCGGGCACTACGGTTCAGAGCCTATCAGGAAATGGCAATAGACTTTCCATACCATCTGGTACTATGGCACAAGGGATCTATATCGTTGAGATACAGACTGATCAGGGCGCAGCCATTCAAAAACTCATTCAGCTGTAGAGTATGAAACATCTCCTTACATTTCTACTGATTGCCTTCACGTGCAGTCTATATGCACAGTCAGAACCACATCCCTGTGGCTCCCAGCCTCATATCAGTAAATGGTATAAAAAGTACGTGGCTAATCCCCACGTCTATAAGACGCATGACAGCCTCGTCTATGTCCCACTCAAAATTCATAATGTGGGCAGCGATGACGGTGGTGGCCTATTTGCGATGGACAGACTCCTAGACGCGCTGTGCACACTTAATGAAGACTTCAAGCAGGCCGAAATACAATTTTACATTTTAGGTGCTATTGATACTATATACAACAGCGCTTACAACTCGCACGCGAGCGTCCTTGACGGTGCCGAGATGATGTTTGCCAATAATGTGGATAGTGCTATTAATGTCTACTTCGTTTCTAATCCGGCGGGTAACTGTGGCTACAATTTGCCCTATGCTGGCATAGCAATGAATAAAGGTTGCTCGGGGCCGAGTGATCACACATTTGCTCATGAAGTAGGTCACAATCTCTCCGTGCAGCATCCTCACTTAGGCTGGGATGGAAACGTATATGACCCTAATGAACCCACTCCTACGACTGTCACGTATGACTACACTTACTTCAAGGACACGCTGATCCTCGATACTCTCATCATCGATACCAGTATCGTAGAACTAGTGGATGGATCCAATTGCAGTATAGCAGGAGATTTTCTCTGTGATACAGGTCCAGATTACCTGAGCCGCAGATGGCAGTGTACATCAGACACACTCAGCACGGCTAATCAAGAGGATCCTAATGGTCAGTCCTTTAGATCAGATGCATCGCAAATCATGTCTTATGCCTTAGACAATTGCTCTTACAGATTTACTCCTGAGCAGATTGCTCTGGCACGTGCAAATCTATTTGATCAAAAATCAGAATATCTGAATCGAGAAGAAGCTCAAGAGGTAATTACAGAAGATGTAGTGCTCAACGAGCCATTTATGGAGCAGATCGTTCCTGCTGAATTTGTAGAGTTTCTATGGGATGATGAGGGGATCGCCGATCAGTACATCTTTGAACTGAGTCGCCTGAGATCATTTGCATTTACAGATTTTGATACAGTCTTATCTGACAATACGCTTACGCTGACTGATCTACAACTGGATCGTAGGTACTACTGGCGTGTGAGACCATTCAGTCGCTATAGCTTTTGCACAGATTTCTCAGAGCCTTCAGAGTTCATCACATCAGAGACCACGTCTACTGCGGAGATGGACGGCGCTAGGTATAAGATATTTCCCACTGTACTGCCTGGCTCTGCGAGGATCAATGTGATTTCAGAGTCTAGTGCTATAGCGGGGCTCAGCTACTCTTTGACCACTATCAGTGGCTTAGAAATAGCTCAAGGCGTGCTGAATCAAGAGGGAAAAATCAATCTGGATAATTATGCATCTGGAATCTATTTCCTCACCCTAGCACAAGCAGGATCAAGACATGTACAGAAGATCGTCATTCAGTGATCACTGTTTTGGATAAGCCTGTGTACAGATGCGCTAGTCTGAGGATCAGATACTCGACATCACTGCTTATCTCTACGGCACTACTGCTGCTTACTGCTTGTAGATCGGAGCGCACTCATGACGCTACGAATCACAGCAATGCTGCAAAGATTGATCGCCTTGCTAAAGATGGTGATGTGCAAGTCATAGCGCTAGGTAGCTGCAATCGAGCCAGCGAATCTCAAGACTACTGGTCTACTATAGCTCAGCAAGATCCAGATCTATGGATATGGCTCGGTGATATCATCTACGGCGACAGTGAAAATCCCGAGGTCCTCAAGCGAAAGTATGACAGGCAGCTATCGTCATCTCAGTATCAGGATTTTATCGCAGACGTACCAATAATTGGTATCTGGGATGACCATGACTACGGTGTGAACAATGGCGGTAAAGAATTTAAAATTAAGGTAGAGAGTAGAGATCTATTGTTTGATTTCTTAGATGTCGCTGACAGACATAGAGCAGAAGAAGGTGCTTATCAATCCTACACATTTGGGCGAAAGCCCTCCCTAAAAGTTATCCTACTAGATGCGCGATATTTCCGCGACGTCGTGCGGTATCGTGACCGCAAGACCGTACCCTCCAAGCGTGGTACGATCCTAGGTAAAGAGCAATGGAGCTGGCTTGATAAGGAGCTCTCAAAAAGCAATGCTGACATACACCTGATTGCCTCAGGAATACAATTTCTACCTGAGGAGCATCCCTACGAGAAATGGGCAAATTTCCCCAAGGAGCGTGAGAAATTACTCGATATGATCGCTAAGCACGATGTATCTCACCCCATCTTACTCTCTGGCGACCGCCACCTCGCCGAGATCAGCCGTGTGCTACATCGTGGAAAGACAATCGTAGAGTTGACCAGTAGTGGACTCACTCACAGCTACACCAGCTACAAGCACGAACCCAATGCGCATCGCATGGGTCCAGTGATGTCCGATAAGAACTTTGGTGTGATACGTACCGATCCGCAGGATGGGATCATCTCTCTGGAGATATGGGGAATAGATGGCGAATTGTATCACAAAATCCAAATGCCTCTCGAGTAGATTCCCTAGTCCAGCATGGTGTAATTTTGCAAGCTTTGACGCAATCGAAAGTAGCACATGCAATATACTCCAGCGGATATAGAAGATAAGTGGCGCAAGCACTGGCAAGACACAGGAGTCTACCGAGTGACTGACGATCCCTCCAAGCCTAAGTACTACGTACTAGACATGTTCCCATATCCCAGTGGAGCCGGTCTGCATGTAGGGCATCCTCTGGGCTACATAGCCTCTGACATATATGCTCGATCAAAGCGAATGAAGGGCTACAATGTCCTTCACCCTATGGGATTTGATGCTTTTGGGCTGCCAGCGGAGGAGTATGCAATCCAGACAGGTATCCATCCCGCAGATAGCACGCGCGATAATATGGAGCGCTACCGTGAGCAGCTAGGCCAGCTAGGATTCATGTATGACTGGTCTAGAGAAGTGAGCACCTGCGATCCAGACTACTACAAGTGGACACAGTGGATCTTCACGCAGCTCTATGAGCACGCCTATGATCTATCTTCCCACTCAGCGATCAGCATCGCCAAAGTACGTGAAGCATGGGCGACTTCAGGAAGTGTTGCTCTACAGCTTCATACAGATGACACCCTAGAATTTTCGGCTCAGGAGTGGAAGGATTTTAGTCCTGAAGAGCAGGCAGAGCGACTATCGATGGTCCGACTGGCATATCGCAAGGTGGGCTATGTAAACTGGTGCGATGAGCTAGGAACAGTACTGGCAAATGATCAGGTAAAAGATGGTCTATCAGAGCGTGGAGGGCATCCTGTCATCCAGAAGCCCATGACGCAATGGTATCTGCGGATCACCGCATATGCCGATAGACTTCTGGCGGGTCTGGAGACCCTAGACTGGTCAGATTCGCTCAAGGCTATGCAGCGTAACTGGATCGGAAAATCGGTGGGCGCGAGCATACATTTTGGCTTATCGGGAAGAGAGGAGACACTCGAGATATTTACCACTAGACCAGACACACTCTATGGTGCTACGTTCATGGTTCTTGCCCCTGAGCACGAGCTGGTGGAGGAGCTGACAAGCGAGGATCAGCGAGAAGCTGTGGATGCCTACATACAGCAGATCATGGCTAAGAGCGAGATAGAGCGAATGGCCAATAAGGAGGTCACGGGCTGTCCGCTGGGTGCTACGGCTATCCATCCACTATCGGGCGAGCCAGTCCCCATCTACATCGCCGAGTATGTACTCAAGGACTACGGTACGGGAGCGATCATGGCTGTGCCAAGTAGAGATGATAGGGATCACGCTTTCGCGCAAAAGTTTGACCTGCCTATAATAGAAATCATCGATCAGTCTGACTACCCTGATGCAGAGAGAGAAGATAAGGTGGGCAAGATGATTCATAGTGATTTTCTTGATGGGATGTCTGTGAAGGATGCAATAGCAGCGAGCATAAAAAAGCTAGAAGAACTCGGCACAGGTCGAAAGCAAGTCAATTATCGCATGCGGGATGCCAACTTCAGCAGACAGCGCTACTGGGGCGAACCATTTCCTGTACTCTATGACGATCAGGGAGATACACATATGGTAGAGCTATCCGATCTGCCAGTGAAGCTGCCGCGTACAGAGGATTTTAAGCCAGCTAGTGACAAGAGTCCCCTAGCTAGACTTGACGATTGGGTGCATGAGGTGCCTGGCCATACCCGTGAGACAGATGTGATGCCAGCAGTGGCGGGAAGCTCATGGTACTACCTGCGATACATGGATCCTCAGAATGATCAGGCACCCGTAGGCCAAGATGCTGTACAGTACTGGCAGGATGTCGATCTCTATATAGGTGGTGCTGAGCATGCTGTAGCACACTTGCTCTATGCGCGTTTTTGGCACAAGTTTCTCTATGACACGGGCATAGTACCTACGCAGGAGCCCTTCAAGAAATTGATCAATCAGGGAATGATCCAGGGTGTTATAGAAGCTATATTTCTAGACAAGCGATCTGATGAGCTTCCACGACGATTTGTAAGCAGTACCGTGGCAGAGGTAGAAGGTATATCCCACTTTGCCCGTATCCCAGTGCATGTAGATTTTGTAAGTGACTATGGATCGGAGGAGTCATACTTGAGTGTGGAAGGCTTGAAACAATTTGCTGCCTGGCGACCAGAATACGGTCATTTCATTGTAGAAAGCGATGGGCACAGTGCAGAGATACAGCATGGCAAATTGGTAGCAGCGACGCCTGACTTCAGGCTCGCCACCCTCAGTGAAGTAGGTAAAATGAGCAAGAGCCTCTTCAATGTCATCAACCCAGATGACGTGATCAGTCGATATGGGACGGACTGCTTCCGACTATACGAGATGTTTCTAGGACCTATAGAACAGTCCAAGCCATGGGACACCAAAGGCATTGATGGCGTATACAAATTTCTCAGAAAGTTCTGGACTCTCTTTATTGATAAAGACGGTACATGGAAGATCTCAGATCAGACGTCCAGACCTACTGCGCTCAAGCTAGCACACGAGTGCATCAAGAAAGTCAATGAAGACATAGAGCGCTTCTCGTTTAACACTTGCGTGAGTGCCTTCATGATATGCACTAATGGACTGAGAGAGGAAGATCGCATAGGAATAGACGTAGCATCACCTCTGATCAGGCTCATAGCACCCTTTGCTCCGCATCTAGCGGAAGAGCTGTGGCAGCATATGGAGACATCCATGGATAGCGTGCACAAGGCGGACTATCCACAGCATGATGATCAGTACCTAAAGGAGCAGACCATTACCTATCCTCTATGCATCAACGGGAAGAAAAAAGCCCTGATCGAGCTGGACGCGGAAGCGAATCATGAGGATATAGAGACCGCAGCGAGATCTCATGAAGACCTAGAGAGGTGGCTGGACGGAAAAACCATTAAAAAGGTCATCGTGGTGCCTAAAAGGATGATCAATATCGTCATTTAACATAGATTATTCTGGAGTAAAAAGTGCATCTTCGTGATCGTGATTGATTCTACGATCAAAGCGGTGACACTGCTAGTCGTACTAGCATTTTGGGGCAGTATGGCTCGGTCTCAGACCTGTCCTAGCCTGCCGATAGACAGCGTCTCGCTCATAGGCCCAGATAGTGCGAGAGTGCACTTTTCTGATGAGTTAGATCCTGATATATCTGGTATCCAAATATCCTTTGTCGTCGATGGTATGAGTGCTGACGGAGGTGTCATATCCTCACATGGCATTACATCTCCAGCTTCGATACAGCTCCCCGTCCCAGGCACTTCTTATGAGCTTTATAGCAGGGCTCTATGTGGATCAGCAGACATGAGTGACTGGCTCGGCCCGTATCACGGTATCACTGCTATCACAGATAGCATAAACTGTGGTCTAGCAATAGAGATACCAGATGACGGCTGCCCTGGGACTACAGATGTACCGATCTACGTAGAGGCAGGATCAGCTACGCTAGGAGTAGATGTATCTATTGCCGAACTACGTCTGACGATAGATCATAACTGGCCTCCAGATGTGAATGTATGGCTGAGCAATCCAAGCGGCGTGCAGATGCAAATATTCACAGACCTTACTGTGGGAGGAGATGACTTTGGCAATCCTGCTGATCCTACATGCAGCGAGTATGTTTCCTTCGCTCCAGATGCATGTGCCTCCATTGACACAGCGAGACCGCCCTACATAGGACAGTATAGGCCTATGGAAGACTTTTCTCTGCTCTATGACAGTAGCTCTGCTACAGGCCTATGGACTATCCATCTGTGTGATGACGGCGAATTACTCACCGGAGAGCTTGTCTATGCAGAGATCCTTCTATCTCCCATCACATGCTCTCAAGTGCATAATCCTATGGTGCAAAACCTAGGTGAGACCAGTGCTGACGTATCATGGACACAGCTAGGGGATTGTGATAGTGTAATCATAGAAGTGGGGCCTACAGGATTTATCAATAATTACACGGGTAACAATGGTGGCCCAGGCGGGGCCATTTATAATATTCCCTGCGGTGAAAATGTAGCTAGCATCACAGGACTGACCGCGAGCATGAGCTACGAGCTTTACTTCTATACCTGGTGCGATGGCACGCTCATACAGGCTTCATGTGCTCAAGAATTTACTACACTGTGCAATGAGCTGAGCTTTCTCATGGATTTTGAAGCGGCTGACCTGTGTGATCCCAGCTGCCTATCCTCATGCGACTTCTCAGGAGTATTTAAGAATAGTCTTGAGGATGATTTTGACTGGACTGTCTGGTCTGGCTCCACGCCATCCCCTGGTACCGGAGCAACCTCTGGTGCCGCTGGTAGCTTCCAGTATATCTATACCGAGAGTAGTACGCTTGACTGCCAGGGCAATCAAGAGGCGATACTCATCTCAGATTGCCTTCTGGTAGAGCCTAGTAGCGGTCAATGTCATCTGAGCCTATCAGCCCACATGCAGGGGCGTGACATAGGACGATTAGAGATTGCTGCGCTCTTAGATACGGCTGACACGTGGGATGTACTATTGCTCGTCGATAGCTCCCAGGGATCTGAATGGATATCCTACGAGATTAACTTAGATGATTACGCGGGAGAATTTATACAGTTGAGAATTTCAAGTGCCCTAGCCAGTGGGGCACGTGGTGATATCTGTATAGATGAGATACGGCTATACGACGTGAATATAGTAGATGAGGCTGATCAGCTATACTATAGAGACGCGGATGGAGACGGATATGGTCGAGATGACGTGACACTGTCAGCTTGCCGTGTCACTGCGCCTGAGGGATTTACTGATCAAGGAGGTGACTGTGATGATGATGACCCTACTATCAATCCAGCTGCCAGCGAGATCACCTGCAATCAGATAGACGAAAACTGCAACGGAATGGATGACGATTTTGCTCCATCCATAGCCTTTGCCGTAGATACCATCGAGATCGAGCATCCGAGTTGCCAGGGTAATGATGACGGTATGCTTGAGGTCATCATAGATACGATTGCTGATGCGCTCACTTACTCATGGTCTACAGGACAGAGTGGACCGGAGCTCCAAGATCTAGCTGCGGGATCGTTCAGCGTGACGATTACAGATGACGATGGATGTGCACTAGAGCTGAGTGATATCAGGCTGGAGGCTACAGACTTCATAGACTATGATATCACCAGAAGAATCATTCCATCCTGCCAAGGACAGAATAACGGCTCCATAAGCATCAGGCCATTTGGCGGAAACGCCCCCTATACAGTGCTCTGGGATCATGGCGCAGTAGGTCAGGATCTCACGGATATAGGCGCTGGCCGCTACAGAGCCACCATCATGGATGAGGATAGCTGTCAAGTGCAGACGGACTACATTGAGCTCCGCGCTCCCGAGCTTGTACTGCTGCGTCTAGAAGAGGCACGATTTACAACCTGTGGAGACGATAGCAGCGGGCTACTTGATATCTCTGTCGTGCAAGGCGTACCACCATACGATTACGCCTGGAACCACGGCGAGATTACAGATCGAGTAGAAAAGCTCCTAGCTGGATCTTATGTCTGCACTGTCACAGATGCTCGAGGATGTACAGGAATAACGGACACATTTCATATCGGAAGATCTGATACCCTAGAGGTACGCGTGACCGGGATAGAAATGCCCACCTGTGCGGGAATGCAAAATGGTCAAATTTCACTCAGCGGCGTAGGTGGTGCAGGGCCGTATACCGCACTATGGGACGATGGTGACCTGCGCCTTAGCCGGGATGACCTAGCGGCAGGGTCCTACCATGTGACTCTTACTGATGCAAATGGTTGCATGGTCGTAGAGGAAGATCTGATTCTGACAGAACCCGATAGTCTAGCCCTCCATATCGATCTCACTGATGTCACATGCCGAGGCTCAGCAGACGGTCAGGTATCCATAGAGATCATAGGAGGAACGCCCGATTATCAGATCTTTTGGAGCAATGGTCGTGTAAATCGAGAGACCATCAGCGGTCTGGATGCTGGGATCTACTCTGTGACAGTGTCCGATGCATCTGGATGTAAGGCGCTCAGTCCTACCCTTAGCCTCATCGAAAAGAACGACCCGCTGGATCTGCAAGCCGTAGCTGTACAAGGCGTAAGATGTCCCGGTGGGCAAGATGGTGTGATAGAAATAGAATTGCAGAGTGGCACAGCTCCATATATCTACAACTGGAGTAATGGACGCCTCGACACCCTAGATATTCCTACGGATGCTCAGTCTGACCTACTACCTGGCTCATACGATGTCACAGTCACCGACGACCGTGGCTGTGTAGGAGTCCTAGAAGATATCATGGTAGAGGCAAAAGATCCTATAATCTTCCATGTGATCAATGTACTGCATCCAGCCTGTGTGGGTAGCACCGATGGATCTATAGAAGTAGACATCACGGGTGGGACGCCTGCCTATGAGGTGCTATGGAATGATGGTGTCATCAGCGATAAGCGAGATGATTTACCTATGGGTACGTACTTCTTTGATATTACAGATGCCAATGACTGTGAGGTGGATGGTGATTTCCTCACGCTTACTGACCCTGATGGATTCGCTATTACCACAAGTTCGCAGGCCCAAACAGGTAGCGCTGAGAACGGTATTGCACGAGTCAATGTACGTGGAGCTACTCCGCCCTATACCATCATATGGGATGATAATGCTCGTGGACAGATGGGACCCGCTGCAACTGGACTCGCCGCAGGAAAATATGCTGTAACCATCACTGATCATCGTGAATGCAGTACGGATACCTGCGTCACAGTAGAGCTGCTCAATAATACGTCTCAGTTCGATCTCAATGAAATCGAGGTCTATCCGAATCCCGCCCAATCATATCTATGGGTAGAATGGGATGATCTTCCTACTCAGAGAATTCGCCTGCAATTGGTGGACCTTATAGGCCAGCTACATGTACCTCGCTATACGCTAGATTCTGGTAAGATACAGGTAGAGCTAGAAGGCTATGCTCCAGGTATTTACCTCCTAGAAATCTACGAGGACAAGAAGCTCTTAGGAGTCGAGAAAGTCATCAAGCACTAGTCTACTCTCGCACGCTGAAGGTAGTGCGCCGATTTCTTTGATGCTGGTCTTCATCACATGATTCACACGGGCATGTATCCAGCAATCGAGACTCGCCATAGCCTATAGGAATCAAGCGATCAGATGCGATGCCAGATTTTACCAGATAATCAACGACAGATTCTGCTCTGCGCTGCGAGAGATCCTGGTTATAGTCTATCTCGCCACGGCAGTCTGTATGTGCATTGAGCTCGATCAGCAGCTGCGGATTAGCTCTGAGCAAAGTGGCTAGGCTATCCAAGGCAGGCTTGGCGTCTGCCCTGATATTGGCACGGTCTAGATCATAGTAGATCCGATCGATGGTGATTTCTCTTCCAGGAAATATTCTGTCCAGTATGACTTGCACAGTTACAATCTGCTTGTTTCCATCAGGTAAGATTTTCAGTGTACTTGGATCAAATGTCACTTGATTTGAAAAGTATTCCTGTTTTGACACAGTGACGGTGTATAGATCTCTGCCTCGACCATCCACGTATACTTCTCCTCTAGGATTGGTGATAAAGTCACCACTATCATAACTCTCTTGGCTGATACTCACGCTGGCATTCTTCAGGCCTCGTATTTCACCTGTCGCCGTCCTGGGATCATTTATATCAGCGTAGACGGGAGCGAGTACTTCGATGCGGATACTGTAGGCTAGCTCCTGTGCTGTGGTATCTGCTACGGTCGTATCCGTGTCCACTGCAGGAGGACTGATGACCTGCCGCCTCCAAGCATATATATCATCACTACCCCTTCCCGTGTGTCTGTTGCTTGTCACATAGCCACTGCTAGGATCATAGGAAGCATGAGTGTAGCCAAAGTCATCCTCAGAGCTATTGATCGGTGCGCGGAGATTGATCGGTGATGACCACTTACCCTCAGGATTTACATAAGCCTGGAACACATCTAGCCCACCCATACCCAGATGACCATCGCTACTAAAGAATAGCGTATCCTTATACATATAAGGGCTGAGTTCATCATATTCCGTATTGATCGTGGATGGTAGGGCTTGAGGCTCTGACCATCCATCAGGTGTCATCTCACAGGCATAGAGGTCATATCCACCTCTTCCACCAGGCTTGTTGCTACTGAAGATAAGCAGCCTGTCATCTCGGGCTAGGCAAGGATAGCCATAGTTGTATCCGTCTTGTTGAAATTGCAGGCGACTAGGAGCGCTCCAGCTGCTGCTCTCATTGTTACTCCGATAAAGATAGCAGTGAGACACTTGCTTATCGTCTTCTCCGCACCGAGTGAGATAGAGACCAAGCTGATCTGACGTCATGTAGGAGGCGCCTTCGTTGTACTTGGTATTTATGGTCTTGTCCAGGGCTAGTAGCGCGCCATCTATGGGCGTATAGATGTAGATATCGTAGAGGAAATTTCCCGTCCAGGAGTACTCGTCCGCGGAGGCACTCCTAGGGCGATCGCTGCTGAGTAGCAGGTGTCCATCCTTGGACACGTGGCTCGACTGCTCTGAGTAGGATGTATTCAGCTCTAGAAGGCTCAGGGTATAGCTACTCTGATCTGCACTAGCCTCCCACTGGGCGGCGGATTGACAAGCTTTGATCTCTTGCTTAAAGCGGTAATTATCTACTGTCAAGCCTACGAGCTCAGTAAAAGCATCTATCGCTTCAGCGTAGTGCCCGCCAAATTTCAATGCATAGGCATATTCTCTGAGCGCTGTAGGTCCATATCCATCAGCATAGGCGCGCTCATACCAGTCTGCCGATTTTGATCGCTGATTAGCCTTGGTCAGGCTCTGACCTACTAGATAGGCTTTTTGTGCTTTCTTGACCCCTTGGTCTGCATCATAATACTCTAGCTCATAGAGCTCAGCGGCTTTATCAAATTGCTTTCGCTCATAGGCGAGATCGCCTGTATCTATCAACTCGGCATAGCTGCCACAGCCCATGAGTACAATCAGAAATGTATAAAAAAAGCAATGCCTTATCATCGTGAACGAAGATAAGGCATGCTTACTATATTGTATGATCTTGTCTCTGACTAGCTCGTGACGTGCTTATTGAAACTTGATTTCTTCTTAGCACCTTTAGCGGTAAGATCCTTGGTAAAGTCAGCCATGATAGGAGTCGCTACAAATACTGAACTGTACGTTCCTACCACTACACCTACCACGAGTGCAAAAGCCATTCCCTTGATGCTATCACCACCAAAGAGGAATAGTACCAATACCACAAATAGGGTTGTCAATGATGTGATCACCGTACGACTGATGGTGCTATTGATCGCCATATTGATGACTTCCTTCTTAGACTTGTTATTGTAGATGCCGAGGTATTCTCTGATTCTGTCAAATACGACCACCGTATCATTGATACTGTAACCTATCACGGTCAACAGAGCACCTATAAAAGCCTGATCTACTTCTAGGCTAAATGGTACGATGAAGTGTAGCATGGAAAAGATTCCAAGTACAAAGAGTGTATCGTGCAGAAGTGCGGCTACCGCTCCAAGACTGTACTGCCACTTAGTAAATCGCAGGAGGATATAGAGGAAAATCAAGAGCAAAGAGAAGATGGTTGCCCACCGCGAACTCTTCTTGATATCATCCGCGATGGTAGGTCCTACCTTAGCTGATGAAGTAACGTGGATCCCTTCACTCTCTGTATCGGCAAAGTCGTCATAGTCCAAAGAACCGCCTGTGGCGCTATTCACTCCTTCATGAAGCTTGGCCAGCACTTGCTCTGTGGCATCATCAGCATCGCTTTCTATCAAGTAGCTGGTGACGACGTTATAAGTATTCTGTGTACTTACTGCCTTCACCGTGGTACTAGCACCTTCCATTGCACTCTCTATTCCCGAGCGCAGAGTCACTAGATCAACTTCCTGCTCTTGGGGAAACTCGATGTTGTAGGAGTAACCACCCTTAAAGTCAACACCCAACTCAAATCCGCGAGCAAACATGGAAATGATACCAGCGATGATCACCACGGATGAGATCACATAAGCGACCTTTCTCTTGCTGAGCCAATCGATGTTGAGATTGGCGAATGCATTCTTAGTAGGAGGCGTAGAGAAAGACATCTTGCGATCTCCAGTGATCCACCATTCGATCATTAGACGTCCTAGAAGGACTGCCGTGAAGAACGAACTTAAGATACCCGCGATGAGCACTACAGCAAATCCCTTGATAGGCCCAAGCCCAAATACCATAAGCACTATCGCCGTCAAGAGACTTGTCACATTGGCATCTATGATGGCTGAGTAACTATTCTTGAATCCATCTCGCACACTTGCGAGCATAGTCTTTCCGAGCCGCAGCTCTTCTCTGATCCGCTCGTAGATGATCACGTTAGCATCCACAGCCATACCTATGGTGAGTACGATACCGGCTACACCAGGAAGCGTGAGTACAGTGCCTGCACCAGCTAGAGCTGCCAGCAAAAAGATCATATTGAGAACTAGCGCGATGATAGATACTACACCACCTGTTCCGTAGTAGAATACCATGAAGAGAAGGACAAGCAAGAGACCTATAGCAAGGCTATTGACAGATTTCTTGATATTATCAGCTCCTAGAGACGGCCCTACTACATTGCTCTGGATGATCTTTGTATTAGCTGGTAGCTTACCTACTTCGAGCATATTGGCTAGGTCATTAGCCTCTTGCAGCGTGAAGCCACCAGTGATACTAGTATTTCCATTGGGTATAGGTCCTTGCACGCTCGGTGCACTGATGACCTCATCGTCTAGGACGATGGCGATCTCTCGTTCTTCGCCGCCATTGTAGGCCTCAGTGGTCAGATCAGCCCATGTCTGAGCGCCCTGACTGTTCATGCTCAGTGATACGCTTACTCCACGACTTGGATCTGGTACGGCGGATGCCTTGGTCACTACTTCACCATCCATGTGCGGATCTGGTCCTCTGTCTTTCTTGACGGCATAGAGCGGATAGGTTCTGGTACGCTTGCCTTCCGCGTCCGTGATGGGGCTTCGATCCCAATAGAAATCTATACCCGGAGGTAGCGAATTGATGATATCTTCTCTCTTGAGCAGTTCAAGAACCTTGTCCCTATTCTTCTTGTCAGCATAGCCTATGATAGGTGATGGAGGCACTGTGTTTTCACTTGTCAGGCTAGGGCTAAATATGCGGAAGAGTGGCCCAGGATCCTGATCTTGCAATTCCATGGGTACGCTATCAATAATCTCGTTTGTCACAGTGTCACGGATATAATTGTACTCCGTAGGCGTATCATCCTCTTCTGTCAGCTTCTCCTCTTCTTGCAGGCGAGTATTGATATCAAAGATGGTATTCATGATATTCTGATCCGTAGCTCGATAGGTCTTCCAAAACTCAAGATTAGCACTCGCGGTCAGGTAGCTCTTAGCAGCCTCAGGATTTTCAATACCTGGTAGCTCTACTAGGATAAGATCGCGGCTTGCATCTAGGCTCACGCTAGGCTGCGTGGTGCCAAGACGGTCTATTCTCTCTTTGAGACGATCAAAGACCAACTGCACGGTATTATCAGCACGACTACGCAGTACACGTACTACGTCTCCATTGGTGCTATTGACATTGATATCCTCTGTCAGCGACTTGTTTCTACCAAAAATCGCCGCGAGTGGCTTAGCTCCATCGATGTCATCATACGCTTCACCAAAGAGAGTAATATAATCATCTTGGGCATTCTTGAGATTCTCTTGAGCAGTCGTAAGCGCTTGCTCAAAGGCAGGATCCTCACTTCCTTGAGCTAGACGTCGCAGGAAATCCTGTAGATCTACCATCATAGTCACACTCATACCACCCTTGAGGTCCAGACCTAGGCCTAGCTGACCTTTCTTGAGCTCGTCATAGGTATAGTCCTTGATGAGGGGTATGGAGAGGACATTCTCTGATGACATAGAGTCTAGATAGTAGCTTCTTGCTTGCGATCGTACCGTCTTCAGATCTTCACTATCACCAGCGAGATCCACCTGCTCCTGTGCGTAGCTGTCAGCATTCTTCTCCACTTTCATCGTGGGAATTATCTGAAAATACTGCCAGGCGGTGACGAGGACGATAAGAATCAGAAAGAACTTTAGTATACCTTTTCCTTGTTGCATGTGTCAAACAGTGTTATAAGTCTTCTCAAAAAACCGCGCAAAGATACGCTTTTATATGCTCAACATATATACACATTCTCGTATATGAAGTGCCGCCTCCCTCTGCACGGATACTCGAATCGAACAAGCTTACCTAGCTTTGCCCTTAGATATTTAGATCACAATTACTCAATCACTTAAATCAAACAAAACCATGGGATTATTTTCATTCCTCAAAAACGCTGGCGCCAACCTATTTGGCAAGAAAGACGAAGGCAAGAGCGACGCGGAGATGCGCGCTGACCGTATCGACGCTCTCAAAAGCAATGTAGAAAAGCTCGGACTCGACGTCCAGGACTTTGCTCTAGATCTAGATGGTGATCAAGTCACTGCCTACGGGCAAGTAGATAGTAGAGCTAAGAAAGAGCTCGTCATCTTAGCGCTCGGCAACACAGAAGGTATAGCATCCGTGGATGACAGACTATCCATAGTAGCCTCTGAAGATGCAGAGGAAGAGGCAGAAGCTGTATTCTATACGGTCAAGTCAGGCGATTCTCTCAGTAAAATCTCCAAGGAGCACTACGGTGATCCTATGAAGTACAACACCATATTCGAGGCTAATAAGCCTATGCTCAAGAGTGCAGACCTCATCTATCCAGGTCAGGTCCTTCGCATTCCACCTCTTAAGTCATAGCAAGGCACCCGCTTCAGATCACTCTGAAGAAAATCACACTTCATACGCGCTCAAGTCACACGGTGGCTTGGGCGCTTTTACATTGGGACAGTTTAGAATCTACTGCCTGTTGAGATTCCAGTTGTAGCTCGTATAACTGATCTTGGCATCATCCTCTAGGGGTACTCTAGAGTACTTTCGTACAAATGCGTGAATGTCCCCAAAGTCTTCTGCATACCAGTCAAAGAGTGGCGACAGCTTCATCTCCGTAGGGCCGATCTGATTCCACTGGCTGTTCATGAATCTCCGAGTAGATACTTCCAGCTGCTCAGCCAGTCGATCACCTCTATACGCGTCCCTGCTGAGGACTGGACAAGATATGGCCGCACAGACTAGAGCAAAGTGAATCTTGGGCTCGTCAAACTGCGGCCTGATGATCTCATTTTCTATTGCGTCCAGACTGATGTCTTTGCCATCATGAGGTATCCAAGCTAATTTCCAAGGTTGGCCGCCGGTGATCTTTTTGATGGATTTTACGGGGTAGGATTCAAGGACGAGCTTGACAGTATGAGCATTGTAACTATTGATCCAGTAAGCAAGTTGCTGATCAGAGGACCATGACTTGATATTCTTAGCGGCTTGCAGAGTAGTGATGTACTCGTCAAGGGCTGACATATCTGTACTCCATGCATCGTAGTTCACCAGCCCAGCCGCATCCACGTATTGCTTGAGCATCTTATCCCAAGCCTTGTGGCTGTGATCCACTGTCCTAGTGCGCTCTTGCTCTGACTCCTCCTCTTGTCTAGGTAGACTCGTGTCAGCAGTCTTATCATCAGGCGACTTCATCGTAGGATCTATGACATTACCTCTCACTTTATCAGATGCATCATCTCGGGAGCTCTCACCACTACCCTTCACATCCGCAACGATGTCCGCAGTTTCCTCTGAGGCCTTGTTGATTTTACTACTGACACCTGGAGATGATTCGGCGGGATTACCAGGGAGGTCCTCAGGAATAGCATCCTTAGTCTCAGTCGCTATATCGTCCGTCTTTTCATGCATTGATGAGTTAGCCACCTCGTTCTTATCCTCGATCTTGACCTTCTCTTCCTTGATAGGTTTCTCTATGATGGTCTGATCTTGCTCTACTGCTTGATCCGCCGGCACGACTTTCACATCAGCCTGCTCATCTAAGACCTTGTCAGTCCGTGACGTGGTTTCTTCTCCTCCTATCTGCTTTGAGTCCGAGTTGGCATTTGGGTGACAACCCGCAAATAGCACTACAAAGGCTGCTGCAAAAAGTAGCCTACTCATCTGCCTGCTCATCTTCTTCCCAGCTCTCCTCGTCGCGCGGCACGAGGAGCTCTATGGGCTCGATCATCGGCAGATCAACATACTTTTTCTCCTCGGTGCTAATGCTCCACATGCGCAGAAATCCACCAGAAGCTTTGGCAACATGCTGCGCAAAGCTGGTGAGGCTCGTATAGAGATCGTAGGCTATGTCATTGTCTAGTTTGGCAAGGATAGGATTGAGTCCAGCTAGGCGATTGCTCAGTTCTGACAGCCTGGCTTCGGTCTCAGGTGGCAAGGTCTCCAGCAGATGATGAAACTGATTTTCAAAGTTGAGCCCTACACGCTTATAAAAATCTTGCAGGCTTTCGGGACCGCTATAGGAGCGAATCTTGGTGATTTTCTCTGCCCATGCTGTTTCTTTCTCATCTACTTCTCCATCTGCGGCTGCGATCAAGACAGCCACTTGAGCTATGGATGCCTCTAGCGCCTGCTGTTCTGATTTTTCTAGATTCTCTATACTTGTCATGATGTAATCGATTATACGTGTAAAAGTAAGGAGCGGCAGAGATGTTCGTATGGAAAGACATCATATATAATGATCTTAAATTTGAGCCGTGAAGCAAAGTAAGGGCAAGGTCAAGGGAGAGAAGAAGCAGACACCACTGATGCAGCAGTACTTTGCTATGAAGGCAGAGCATCCTGATGCTATCATGCTTTTTAGGGTGGGCGATTTCTATGAGACATTTGGTGAAGACGCCGTGCTTGCCTCCAAGGTCCTGGGAATTATCCTCACGGCTCGCAACAATGGTAGTAGCAAGATAGAGCTTGCGGGATTTCCGCATCATTCGCTCGACTTATACCTGCCAAAGCTCGTACGGAGCGGTCACCGAGTAGCCATATGCGAACAGCTAGAGAAACCATCCAAAGAAAAGAAAATCGTCAAGCGCGGAGTCACGGAGCTCGTGACGCCAGGCCTCACAGCGGACGATAAGATCCTAGATCATCGCAGCAATAATTACCTCGCATCCGTCCACTTTTTACACCCTGCAATCATGGGACTGGCCCTACTCGATCTGAGTACAGGAGAGTTTTATGTGACAGAAGGCGATGAATATGTGATAGAGAAATTGCTACGCAGCTTCATGCCAACGGAGGTGCTGGTGGCCCGATCGCGCGTAAGCCGATTCCAATCCCTATTTGGTGATAGCTACTACTGCTACGGACTGGAAGACTGGGTATGGACTGAGGAGCTTGGCCCTGAGAAATTGCGATCACACTTTGAGGTGCACAAGCTCAAGGGTTTTGGGATAGAAGACCTGAGCATGGCACAGGTAGCTGCTGGGGCGATCCTGCAATACCTCGAGATGACGCAGAATCGACAATTGCGACACATCCATCAGCTCCGCCGACTGGAGCCAGGTAAATCTGTCTGGCTGGATCGCTTCACCATCAGAAATCTGGAGCTGGTAGACAGCATGCATGACAATGGCAAGAGCTTAGCAGACATCCTGGACCAAAGTGCTACCTCTATGGGTAGCCGCCTACTCAAGAAGTGGATCCTCTTTCCCCTACTCGATCGCGATCAGATAGACCGTAGACTGGAAGTGGTGCACAGGCTTGTCAGCCAAATACACATCACTACAGAGCTGCGCACACATCTCAAAGGAATAGGAGATCTAGAGCGCCTCATCTCCAAGGTCTCACTGCGCAAAGCCAACCCAAAAGAGCTGCTGCATATCCTGCACTCACTAGAAGCGATACCTGGAATATGTACTTCTATAGCTGAGCTTGACTTACCTAGCAGACATCTCCTAGAGGATCTGCGAGACTGTGCTGCTGTCATCGACATCATCTCTACATCCATCTCCGCGGAGGCGCCCGTCGCTCTCAGCAAAGGTGGGGTGATCGCCGCTGGCCATCACGAGCAACTCGATGAGTATCGCGACCTCGTACGCAATAGCAAAGATCTCCTAGTGGACATCCAGACCGTAGAAGCAGAAAAGACGGGCATCACTTCACTCAAGATTGGCTTCAACAATGTATTTGGCTATTACCTAGAAGTGACCAATAAGTACAAGGATAAAGGCCTCATACCCGATCACTGGGTGCGTAAGCAAACACTCACCAATGCAGAACGCTACATCACCGACGAGCTCAAGGTCCTCGAACAAAAAATCCTGACCGCGCAGGACGAAATCTCTAGCCTCGAAGAAAAACTCTACAACGAAGTGCTAGAACACCTCAGCACACACATTGCCGAGGTACAGCACAACGCCGAGATTCTTGCCCGACTGGACGTACTGCTATCCTTTGCCCTGGTCGCTGTAGAGCGCCAGTATAGTCGACCAACTATCACGGATGGTCTCCATATCAGCATCACTGCGGGCAGGCATCCTGTCATCGAGCTACAGCTAGGAGACACCGAGCGCTATATACCCAATGATCTCCAGATGGATCCGGCACAGAATCAGATCTTCATGATCACGGGACCCAATATGAGCGGTAAATCTGCCCTGCTCCGACAGACAGCCCTGATATGCCTCATGGCGCAGATGGGCTCTTTTGTTCCAGCTGATGCAGCGGAGATCGGCGTGATCGACAAGATTTTTACCCGAGTCGGCGCTTCTGACAATATCAGCAGCGGCGAGTCTACATTCATGGTAGAAATGTCTGAGACTGCCAGCATCATGAATAATATGAGCCCACGCAGTCTCATCCTTCTAGATGAGATAGGTCGCGGTACTTCTACCTACGATGGGATCAGTATCGCATGGAGCATAGCAGAGTTTCTTCACACGCACAAGAGCTGCCATCCCAAGACGCTCTTTGCCACGCACTATCACGAGATGAACCAACTCGCAGATATGTACGAGCGTATTGTCAATTACCATGTGGCGACACAAGAGACTGGCAGCAAAGTGATCTTTTTGCGCAAGCTTGTCCCTGGCGGCAGCGAGCACTCCTTTGGGATTCACGTAGCCAGGATGGCTGGGATGCCGTCTTGGATCATCAAGCGAGCTTATGAGATGCTGCAAGAGCTGGAGTCGCATCGTGTAGAAGGTAGTCATAAGCCGATCGCTACCACCAAAGTCTCCGCTCCGGCCACTTCTCAGATGAATTTATTTGACCAACTGGCCGACCCACTAGCAGAAGAAATAAAAAGATCTCTTGAGGAGCTTGATATCAACCAGCTCACACCCATAGATGCGCTGATGAAACTGCATCAGCTGCAGCAGAGGATTTTTGAAAAATAATCT
>JAHDBH010000178.1 GCA_020630495.1 Saprospiraceae bacterium | reverse complement strand
TAACCCAGACCACACACATCTCCTCGTCGGACTACACCCGAAAATATCCGTTTCTGAACTCGCAGGGAAAATTAAATCCAATTCAGCTAGATGGATCAACGAAAATAAATTAACGGCAAATAAATTTTCATGGCAAGTCGGATTCGGTGCATTTTCCTACTCCAAGTCGCATCTTGACAGAGTGGTCAAGTACATAGCACGTCAGCCTGAACATCATCGTAAGGTCAAATTCAAAGATGAGTATGAATTTCTTCTAGAAAAATATGATGTGCCTTACGAGGAGCAACATCTGTTCGAAGACGTATAGTCCTCTACTGAAGAAAGCTCGAGGTTCATATCAGTGAAATCTCTAGCATGATAGAACGACCAAGTGCAGTATCCGGACGTTCCGATATTCCCCATATCGAACCTCTACCACCCACACGAGTCTTGATAGTCAAACTACCCCGCCCATGTCACTTCTAGGTACAGTCATCAAGAAAGGCCTCGAATGGAACCAACTCCTCCTCGACAGCCCTATAGACGCTGTACCCGCCCAGCGCGAGCAGCTCAAAAGCTTACTCAGCACGGCAAAGGACACCGCCATAGGAAAATACTACGACTATGCAGGCATACTGGATAGCAAAAACCCAGAGGAGGTCTTTCGCAAGCGCGTGCCCCTCGTAGACTATCATCAGATGCATAGCAGATGGTGGCGCCAGCAGGAACGATATCCTGATATCACGTGGCCTGGTCATCCAGATTTCTTTGCACTCAGTAGCGGCACTACAGGCAAAAAAAGCAAGCGCATCCCTATCACAGCTGATTTTATAGAGAGTATGCGCGACGTCGGAAAATCCATGGTCAGAGCACTGCCCGATTATAATCTACCAGAGACACTATATGAAAGTGAAATACTGATGCTCAGTAGCAGTGCTGACCTGCGCGAGAGCAAGCACGGCTATCGTATGGGCGAAATCAGTGGAATCAATGTAAGTAATTTCCCAGGATGGTATGATATGTTTTATCGACCCGGAAAAGAAATCGCAGCTATCGACGATTGGGATGAGCGCTGCGCCGCGATCGTCAAGAAAGCGCCCGAGTGGGATATTGGAGCCATATGCGGAATTCCCTCGTGGGTGCTATTGCTTCTTCGCTCCATTATTACAGAGCATCGGCTTGAGACCATACATGATATATGGCCGTCACTGGAGGTATATGCAAGCGGTGGTGTAGCCTTTGAGACATTCCGCGCAGACTTTGATGCAGTCACCGCTCGGCCCCTCATTATCATGGACACGTATCTCGCCTCTGAGGGATTTTTTGCGTATACTACTTCACCAGATCGTATGGATATGCGACTAGCGCTCGTGCATGGATATTATTATGAGTTTATTCCATTTGATGAGCGAGGCGTGGATGAGACAGGTCAGATACTTGATGAGCCTATGTGTGTCAGCATAGGTGATGTCAAGCAAGATCAAGACTATGTACTGGTGGTCAGCAGTTGTAGCGGTGCATGGAGATATATCATCGGAGATACCATCAGATTTACATCGATCGACCCTCACGACATAGTCATCACCGGGCGCACCAAGTTTTTTCTCAATGTCGTAGGCTCCCAATTATCAGAAGAAAAACTCGACACTGGTATATTAGCCACTTCAGAGAACTTTAATGTTTCCATCAATGAATATATGGTCGCCGCCATGCAAGATGAGACGGGCGAGTATTTACATCACTGGATCGTAGTTACTGACGATCATATAGAGGACGAGGTGGCTTTCGCCAAAATGCTAGACGAGACACTACAGCAATCCAATAAAAACTACTCAGTCGCTAGATCTAAAGCACTGAAAAAGGTGATAGTGCGCGCGATCACTAAGGAGCAGTACTACGACTATCTAGATGGTCAGAAAAAGAAAGGTGGCCAGGTCAAGACACCCAAAGTGATGACTGAAGATAAGATGAGAGCGCTTATGGAGACGCTCAATGCCTAGTCTACTGGATCGATCATTACATTGGCACGCAAGTGCTCTTCTAGATCGTCCATGGACATATAATATTTCTGAAGGCGCTTGCGATAGGCAGGGCTGATGCCCTGATCGGTAAATAAAAATTTCTTAGTGCTTATCAGCTCCTTGTAAAATCCCTGCTCTATGGCAATCTCATCAGCACGATGCTCCACGCGTCGCCGAAAAGACCGGCTCACTACATACTTAATACCAAAGACTATCATATCCCAGGTAGATCTCTGGTGGTAATCATATACATGACCAAGCTCATGCGCAAACCATCCTGTGAGCACTTCCTCATCCAGCGTTGCTACAAGTAGGCTATTGCTGTGGCGCACATAAGCGCCAAGCCTGATGCAGTAGCGCGAAGTGCCCTGAAAAAGTGATAATAATCCTAAAATCGGCTGAGCCTGCATTGTACTTCCTTTGATGCGAGTGCCGCGCAGCACTACAGTAATCTCTCGCTGAAACTCATATCTCTCCAGCGTAGCAGCAAATATCTTGCGCAAGCGCGCATCTGCCACCTTCTCAAATTTCACTAGAGCTCTGCTTGCCATGGGTAAGTCTTACAGTATAGGACACAGATTGTTGTACTAGTTTAGCTCTTATATCACCGAGACACATTGATCTTGACAAACCATCCTACAACGACCCAAAGGATAAAGAAAAGCCCACACTCTATCTTTGAAGAGTCTCAGAGTGATATATGAGCCGAGAGAACGTGAGTAAAATGAAAATATAGTCGAAAATTCAAACTATCAAGAAAGCAACATGCCACTTCCAAGCTGAAAGGCCAATCCATGAGCCTATTGTACTTACCTGCCGTAGGCAGACAGCAACGACTACCCTTCTGGCAGCCTTATTACCTATGAGCAGCCCGAGTCCCGCAGGAAAATCCAAAGCAGACGCATGATCACATTAGCCTGCACGCGTGCCTTGGCAAGCGGGCCTCCCAGAGGTAGGCTGTCTCGTCCTGAAATAGGTCCACACAAATTGCACTATTATGAAGAGCAAGGCTC
>JAHDBH010000177.1:1971-3045 GCA_020630495.1 Saprospiraceae bacterium | reverse complement strand
CTGCCCATATCTGAGCGCGAAATCGATGGTAAGACAGTCTTCAATGTCGGTGCTGGCGCACTATTTATTTGCCTGGCTGATAGAATATCGACAGCGGTAGCAGAAGGTATCGGCAACTGGAAGTCAGAACTGGAGCCTGAGATTTGTCGCGTGGTATTCAAGGACAGCGGTTTTGCCTCAGATGCTGACAAGACCAACGCTTTACAGACATTAAAGAGATTTGATATATCAGAGGTTAAGTCGATCTAAGATGAAGATAAAATTTGATAGCACCCTCGATTATCAGCAAGATGCCATAGGAGCCATTGTGGATATATTCCAAGGACAAGAGCGATGCACCTCCAACTTTACCGTCTATTCTCCTGCATTCATTGCGCAGCAGACGGCAATCAGCTTTAGTGAAATCGGATATGGCAATCAGCTGCGACTATCAGACGGTCAACTCTTGACCAATGTACAAGAGATCCAACTCAAGAACGGTCTACAAGCCAGTACGGCAAGTGATATCAGTCGAGCCAAACTAGACTTCACCATCGAGATGGAGACAGGTACTGGGAAGACCTATGTCTATCTGCGGTCCATCATGGAGATGTATCAGAAGTATGGATTCTCCAAGCACATCATCGTAGTGCCCAGTATCCCCATCAAAGAAGGAGTCTACAAGTCGCTACAAATCACAGAGTCTCACTTTCGGGAGCTTTATGATAATGTACGCTACAATTACTTCATTTACGACAGTGCTAAGCTGAATCAGGTTCGAGATTTCGCATCTAATGACGGTCTGGAGATCATGGTGATCAATATCGATGCCTTTCGCAAGAGCTTCGAGAATCCAGAAGATCATAAGAAGAAGGCAAATATCATCCACAGATACAATGACTCTTTGGGCTATAGGCCCATAGATCTGATTCGCAATACGAGACCGATTGTCTTTATCGATGAGCCACAGAGCGCTATGAGTACAGACCTGGCCAAAAAAGCCGTGCGAGGACTCAATCCCATGGCGCTCTTCCGGTACTCTGCTACGCACAGAGAAAAGGTAAATCTCATGTACAAGCTCGATGCCATAGATGC
>JAHDBH010000177.1:0-1871 GCA_020630495.1 Saprospiraceae bacterium | reverse complement strand
CAGATCAAGCGACTACTGATCCGCAAGACCATAGAGGAGCACCTGGATAAGGAGGCGGTGCTCAATCCTCAAGGCATCAAAGTGCTCAGTCTCTTCTTCCTAGATTCTGTGAAAAATTATCGTGTCTATGACGAGGAAGGACAAGCCGCCAATGGACAGTACGCGCAGCTCTTTGAAGAAGAATACCGCAAGCTGATCCAGAAGCCCAAGTATAAGACACTGTTTTCTCAGCACGCCAGCGATGATGTAGAGATAGGAAAAATTCACAACGGGTATTTCTCTATAGATAAAAAGAGCAAAGCGAGCAATCGCAAGGAGAAATTTGAGTATTACAGAGACACGTCTGGAAAGGTCAAGGCAGACGAGGATACGTACAATCTGATCATGAAGGATAAAGAGAAGCTGCTAAGTTTCTCTTCTCCGCTGCGCTTCATCTTCTCGCACACCGCCCTGCGCGAAGGATGGGACAATCCTAATGTGTTTCAGATATGCACCCTCAAAGAAGCGGGAGCTTCTGAGACAAAACGGCGTCAAGAGATAGGTCGAGGACTGCGCTTATGTGTGAACCAAGATGGCGAACGCGTATATGGCCATGAAGTAAACACACTGACGGTGATGGCGACAGAGTCTTACATGGATTTCGTCGAGAACTTTCAGAAGGAAATGGAAGCAGACACGGGGATTCGTTTTGGTATACTCGAGCGGCACAGTTTCAACGGTGTCGTTACATCAATCGATGATGCTGGAACACCTCAGCTTTTTGGCCAAGAGAATTCTGTCTCACTCTACGAACACTGTCTCTCTTCAGGCTATATTGACAAACGAGGAAAGGTGCAAGACCTATTACGTATTGCTATCAAGCAAGATAATATAGCACTTCCCTATGAGTACAGGGATGACCCGAAGGTAGAAGCACAGATCATTAAGATCTTAAGAAAGATTGCGGGTAGGTTAGAAATCAAGCAAAACAAAGACAAGAAACTGGTCAAGATCAATAGGACTGTACTGGAAAGCCCAGAGTTCAAAGCATTGTGGGACGAGGTCAAGTATAAAACAAAATTCTCAGTGGATTTTGATAGTGATTCGCTGATCAAAGAGTGTATATCTGCCCTCGACCAAGGACTGCGAATCGTCCGCGGAAAGCTGGTTTTCACTAAAGCTAAAATGGATATCAGCCAGGGTGGATTAGAGGCTCATGATGAAGAGGTCAAGAGTCGAACTTTCGCTCTCAACTCTGAAGTTTCGCAGCTGCCAGATATCGTCGGTTATTTGCAAAACGAAACGAACTTAACCAGACGCTCTATCGTAAAGATTCTCACCGGCACATCGAAACTCCGATACTTCAAGATCAATCCACAGAAGTTCATTGAAGAGTGCATCAAGATCATCAATGAACAGATGCAGTTGCACATCATAGATGGTATTAAGTACGAGAAGCTTGGTGACAATATATTCTACAGCCAAGAACTCTTCAAAAATGAAGAACTTTTTGGCTACATCGAATCAAATCTCAAACAATCGACCAAATCTCCACATGAGTATGTGGTCTATGACAGTCAGACCGAGTCTTCGCTGGTGAGAGAATTTGAGCAAAGCGCAAATATCTCCGTCTATGCTAAACTTCCTGCCTGGTTTAAGATAGACACACCGCTAGGAAGTTACAATCCTGATTGGGCTATACTATGGAAAGATGATCAGGACGAGAAACTCTACTTTGTCGTGGAATCCAAGAGCACGCTTAGCGCCATGAATCGTCGTGGCAAAGAAAATGCTAAAATACTCTGTGGTCAGCGTCACTTTCGAGAGATTGGGACTGAAATGATAGAAGCTGTGGACATGAGCGATATAGAGGGTCATGCTTTGAGCTAGGA
>JAHDBH010000176.1 GCA_020630495.1 Saprospiraceae bacterium | reverse complement strand
AGCGCATCTAGGAGCTTGGTATCCTGATTATTGATGATGTTCATGAGCTGCTTCATGGGTTTGGTACCATTCGGTTCTTCGAGACATAGTCACCCTTAGCCACCTTTTGGTCAGAGTAATCGAAGACAATCTGATTATTTATTTTCAGGTCTTTGAGCTCTAGTGTATGGGCAGATTGGTTGAGTTTAATCATAGTCGCCGTAAGTAGGATCTGTCATGAAGGTATCTAATCCATGCTACACTCTCGGTAAATGAGCTGATTATTTCTCGCCCACTCCCTGATTATGCTCTGCTCGGTACTGGTGGGTCGACGATTTTTATAGCCTTTGACTTGGATAATCTGTCGATTGGTAGATCGAGTCTCTATGGTCAATAGGGGTGATTCTTGATTGTCTCCGCTAACCCTGACAGAAAATATCTCACACTGTCCACCGCGACACCTCTCAAAATAGCTGGATACGCAGTGGCGTAGGGCTCGCGTCTCAGAGAGAAATGCCGGATAGTCTAGCAACTGCACAAAATCATAGCATATTCCGTCTCGCACAATCTGCAAGTAGTCCAGCGGCAGTGGATCTAGTATCATCCCATGATATCTCTCTTCCTTGCTCATGCGCTGGAGTGAGTCATGCCATGCAGTAACTCGTCGGCCTACACTCCGCAGTGTCACTGGTGCTGCTAGCAGAGTCTTTACATCTCCTGTTGGATGAGCATAGCAGTAGTCACAGAGGTCTTCCATCTCGAGTCTTACATCACCAAGCTGATCATAATGCACGAGATAAAATCGCAGGAGAATCCTGAAATCGTCAAGTGCCATGGTCGCTATGGCAGGCCTGAACCGATCGGATTCCACCATCATATCCCATAGCACAGCATATCTTTCTAGCACTTCCTCCCATCTCGTCAATTGACTCATGCTTTTTGCCTGCTGTAGGAATACAGCTGCCATCCACGACTCTTTGAAGGATTGATACACGGCAATAGGAAAGTGGATCGGAAGATTTTTCCATTCGTGCAGCTCCTTGGCGGTTAACATGGAGAGAGGCCATTTGGGCGAAAGCCCACTCAGCATCTTATGGTAGCAGTACACATCATAACCTCGGGCATCCTCTACCCAATAGGCAAATCTCGGCAGCCACGTTACACGGTCAGCGACTGCCTGCTCAGGGCTGAGCGCGTAGAGATACTCTACTCTATGATTCATCCAGTAGATTTTGCGAAACAGCTCCGTAGGCTCCTCCGCATCCTGAGCAGCATAGGGTATAAGTCTAGCGGTATATGCGGTGCTGATATTGCGGATAAACAGCTCCAGTCGTCTGTCCTCATAGGGATAGGATGCAGCTAGTGCTACCGCGATCCCTGCGCGCTTCCAACCGTAGGGGATGTCTAATCTTGTCAATTGATGAACTGCGGTGAAGTACTCCAGTACACGTGCTATGACCAACTCCGACCTATGGGTATCCTCCTCGAGCATCTCCACGAGCAGGGCATATGGCTGCGAATTCATACTGACCCAAGTGCCGAATTTCTTATGGTGATGGACGCTGATATCGCTCAGCACATCACTGACATAGGATAGTATCTCTACCAGAATCTTAGCTTCAGCCAGACCATATATATAGGTCAGATATCTAGCAGGACTGCTGTAGCCAACCAGCTCAGTCTCATCTCTTAGGATCGCCTCTGGACTGTAAGCCTCCTTACCTGCAAGTGTAGACGCCTTGTAAGCATCCATAAGAGGAGTGGGTATCTCTGACTTACAGCTTGGATTCTGAGCGACACTTGCCAGCATGCGGATTGTGAATTTTCGTCAAAGCTACCTCTGGACTATGCAGTTTATTTGCACTGTATTATTCTGCCTCTGCTGTGGCGCACTTTCGTGCAAATACCTTGCACGAACATAGCGCATTTTTGCAAGTAAATGTGTCTCAGATAAGATACGGTCAATACTGTGCATGTCATTTGAAGAGATGCTTTTGGGTCATTTATCGCTCTATAAATTCCTTATACACCTATGAAAGATCCATCGCCAAATCATCCAGACTATTCCACCCGACCGCCCCACGGATGCAAGGACATAGATTGGCTCAAGAGCTACTATGACCCCTATGACAAGTACAGCAGACAGTACTTCGTAGACGAAGCCAATAAACTCGGTATGTTCGCCGATCCACTGCCTCTAGGATGTATGATAGCGACGGATGCACGCGGTTGGAATATCTGGGTTAAGGAGGTCTACTACAGCCCTACTTACAAAAATTTCATGGAAGGACGACTAACTCCAGAGACTAATAAGAGAGTATATTACAATCACAAGTGCCCCAAGCACTGGGATCATCTACCCAAGTATCATTTCACTCCCACGGATGCTGAGTACCAAGGACGGATGAAGCCAGCCATCTATCACTTGCAGCTGACGTGCTACAGGGCAGAAGAAAAAGGCTGGCAACCGACAATCGTGCTGAAATTTCTCGGAGAGAGTCCAGCCACGAGTTCCTTATCATCCATCATAGAGAAGAAAGTAGCGCGGTTTAACTGGCCCGAGGTGTTAGCCAAAGACACGGACGACTACTCGTAACTGCTGTAGTAGCTGCATCTATCCATACCCTGTCATGAAGCAATTATGGTAGTATCGACTATCACGATCTGAAGTAGAATATGGAAATTCAACAAATCAGATGAAATTCTTCGACGGCACCACCTCTGCGCTCAGAGAGATGCTATTGCCCAATAAGATTAGTAGCAGCACATGTTTCACGGAGAGTAAGATAGGCCCAGTTATTTTGTACTGTCTTGAGCGGCGCTTGTACAATGAGGCAGACTTTCTGCGGTCCGGATGATGACCGAGCGCCTCGGACGATGGACTAAATGTCCATCGGCAGCGAGGGAACCGAACCGCCCTCGGTGAGGAGCGCGATGGCTGCGGGTTCGAGGACCGTCCCTCTAGCTCCCTTTCCTGCATAAAAAAAAGACCTCACATTGCTGTGAAGTCTTTGTTTTCTGCGGTCCGGATGATGACCGAGCGCCTCGGACGATGGACTAAATGTCCATCGG
>JAHDBH010000036.1 GCA_020630495.1 Saprospiraceae bacterium | reverse complement strand
AGCTGTTCCCACTGGCGACCTAGTATACGCACAGACTGTGGTGCGCGATATGTAATCTCATGAAATACATCCGCGGGAGGAATATATATCAGTGGGATGCCTTGAGAGCGATCTCTTCCATGCACGTAGCTAAATCGGACAGAGGTCAACAGCGATCGACCCAGGGAGGCCTTGATGGATGCGTCTAATCCCGCTATGGAGGCATCTGTCTGCTCGAAGGTAAATACAGGAAATACGCCGCGTATGGTCAGACGAGATTCTTGCTGTGGCTGCAAATAGATATAATCAGAAAATGACTGGTAGTACAGCAGTGCGCTCAGGGAAAATGCATTGCTCGGTGTCCACTCATACTCGAGCGAAGCCTTGATTGACTTCTCCGTGGTGAGATCTGGGTCACCTTCTTCTATTCCGCTCACACCCTGATGGAGGCCATTGCTATAGAGCTCATTGACAGCAGGATTGCGCATAGCATAGCCCACATGCAATGCCATCTCATGCTGAGATGCTGGTGTAATATTGAGACCAGCCAGTGCGCTGATGTTGTGATAGGGATTGACAAATCGGATGACTTCAGCGGGAAAAGATCTAGTGATAAATACTACACTCTGGTATTCGTAATCATAGCGTATTCCCACATCCAGACTCGCACGGCTTCTTGCAGCAGCGGCTCGCCTAAGTTTCTTGACGCCAGTGGCATATACACCAGTTTTCCAGCTATTGTAATCTGGTATGAGCGGCAGCACACCAGTTTCGTTGATGTTTTTATTAAATGTCGCGCTATTTTGGGTGCCTAGACGATAGCTCCACTGCGATGATTGATATATATACTTGAGATCACCCTGAATCGTCCACTGGTCGAGGCTTAGGCTCGGTTGCTCCGTCCTACCTCCACGGCGTACGTCATATTCCTTACGAGCATTGCGCTGAGCGGATAAATCTGCTTCTATATGGCGGTCATTGCTGAAGTATTGGCGGTGTGATATCTTGAGCAATTGATGATCGACCTCCTGCCTTGGGGCTACTATGCCAGCGCTGAAATCATCTTGTGTAAAGAAAGGTACTGGTCTGCCTATTGCCTCCTTAAGATCACCAGTGCTACTGACGTGAGAGCCGCGTAGAACTCCTATTTCTGTGCTAAAATTGCTCACATATAAATCTGTAAAAGACTTGTCGCTCCATTGCTTTTCTAGCTGTGCAGCGAGATGAAATTCTCTCGTGCCAGTATTGCGCAGAAAGTAATCAGGTGCTTTGCGATCACCATATCGCTTCCAGGTACCGACGAGTCTCCACGCCAGCAGGGGAGAGGCTTTCTGTAATCTCAGATTGGCGGTGGTGCCGCGACCGTTTTCCTCATAGGCCAGATGTGCACGACCGTGCAAATGTGGTTCTGTGCCCAGAGACTGAGGCTCGACCATGATCACACTTCCCATACCGCCTGGAGCATACTCAAGGGATGTAGCACCCTTGAGTATGGTGATCTTATCAGTAGTGAGAGGATCGATTTCTGGGCTGTGATCATTGCCCCACTGCTGCCCAGACTGTGGCACACCGTGATTGAGCATGACGAGCCGATTACCGTATAGTCCATGCACTATGGGCTTGCTGACATTGGTCCCTGTGCGTAGGAGACTTACACCGGGCTCGTCTTCTAGTAGGTCGGCTATGCTCTTGTGAGCGCCATCCTCTATAGCCTGCCGCTTGACGGCGCTACTAGCTTGAGTGATGGCGCTCGCATCAGCTTCTTGTATGATGACTCTCTCTAGCGATATGGCACTATGAGCAAGCCGCACTGTGAGAAAAGTATCTCTAGAAATCTCTAGTGTGATCTCCTCCGACTCGCAGCCGATATGGGATATGAGGAGATGGTACTCGTCCTTACATATATCGCTGAGGGTAAAGTTCCCCTCCAGATCTGTATATACTCCTGTCTCTCTTTCTTGCATGTACACGCTTACATAGGCAAGCGGCAACTGAGTGGTGCCATCAAGTACTTGCCCACTGATCTGGAGCGTGCACTGCTGCGCGCTGAGAGAAGAAAGTAAGAAGAATATGCTGCTAGAGGCAATCCAGATCCTACTCCACATCTATATTGAAGGTCACTTCGATATCTGACTCTCCACCAGCATTGGTGATATCACCAGCTGATACGCCAGTTGCGTCTTTGGCAGGCTCGTGACGAAGGATGATCGTAAGTGTGCCAGAGCCAGTAGTACCTGTCTGTAGAGTGGTAGCGAGGCCCAGTGGATTTCCCTCAGCATCAGCATCCATGTACGTAACTACTAGATCGGATAAGGAGCTAGCATAGAAGAGCTGGTGCTCATCATCCTCTTCCTTTACCTCTTCAGTGATATCTTCGGCTGGATCTTCAGCTTCATTGCTGAGTGTAATGACTCCAGAGTAGGTCGTACTAGCACGGAGCGGCTCCGTACTGAACGTGGGAGCATCACTCCCTTCTCCGTCCAGATCACGGAATATGAGTGTGACCACATCGCCTCCATCATCTGGCGTAAGTGTGTACACTAGAGTGGTGATGAGCTCCTCTGCATTAGGCGGCTCGGGTGTTTCAGGGTCGCAAGAGGTGACCACGAGAGAAACTGAGAATAGGAGGAATAGGCAAGATAGTAAATATCGCATGAGCTAGAAGTAGGTTAAAGTGAATAATACTTGCAAACTTAAGGCTTGAGACCTTGATCATAGGCGTCCTGAAGCTTACAAACAGTGATCTCATTTACATATCTGTGCTATAGGGGCTAGAGTCTACGGATGTGAACTATGAGATCTGTAGAGTAGCTATCTTCCAGCCTCTGTCACTTAAGCCTATCATTACACGTCATTGCGTATGCTACGCCTGAGCTTTCGGGACACTTTGACTCTTGGCTCTATTCTATCTCGCTCGGCCCATAATCGGCTCTCGCGGCTGGCGTCTTTGCTGGGCTTGCAGCTCTGGAGCTCAAAGCATTCGATTCATATTCTCATCTAGGCTGTATATATCCTATAAGCGCAGCGACTGCAGTGATCTAGGAGGTCAATTCTCTCCAAGAAGCGGTGACACATCAAGATGGTACAGCAGCGAAATTAGTAGAGGAGTGTTATGTGCTATACAGTCATGAAGAAGGCGATCAGAGCGTGAACAGTTCATCCATCGCGGCAGACCTACACATTGTGTATGGCATGGATCGACAGTACTATTAATCTGATACAGACAGCATCGCAAAGCACTGTGGACAGTCTCACAAGGCAGATCTCTATACGTGATCAGGTGGCGCGGGGTTGATCATATCTACCTACAGATGTCGCGACGGTGTAAGCCTTCCAGAGAGCAAATGGTGCTGATGGATTATAAAATCTTATCCCTAGGCTAAAGTCAGACGGAGCTTACTTCCTACTACGACTCAATATAGCTGCAATAATGATGAGCACCACAGCTGCTCCTACCCAGAAATACCATGTGGAGAAGATATCTGGCGTATCATCAGTGAGGTCTACATCAATGTCCAGACCGTCCTGGGCATGGAGAAGAATAGCCGTAAGAGAAAAGAGTGTGAAGGCGCTTAATTTCTGGAGATTTTTCATGTTGCTAGGTATGTAGAAGATGAGTTAATAGTATGTGTACTCGCTATGAGTCTAGCGAGTTCGATTATTGCGCAACATACCTGTAATGTCCGATAATCTGGTAAGAGAATAGACAATCAGCTAGGACTTGGCCAGTACCGATATTATGTATCATGAGCGGATTGCCACTGTGATGATCGTAGAGATCTGACACGATACCTATATGTGTGATTCCCTCTCCCAGATCCCAACAGACGATATCTCCAGGGAGATAATCAAGAGCATAGAGACTGATCTCAATAGAATCGCCATGGCGCTCAAAAAAGGTCATGAGATTAGGTACTCGCCTATGATCGATATTAGTATCAGGCTTCTTGAGTCCCCAGCGATCAGGGTAGACAGAGAAGTGTGCGCGCATGTCTTGGTGCACGAGTTGCTGTAGATCCACGCCCATCTTTCTGTAAGCACGGATGACCACATCCGTACATACTCCAGTACCACTCGGCACATCCCCCATAGGGTAGTCGATAGATCGATAAGTAGGATCGTAGACGACGTGTTCTTCTGTCAATTCCAGGGCGCAGTAGGAAAGCTCTATCCCAGCTTGTGAGACCTGTGCGCCAGCGGTGTGAAGCGTAAGGAATATAGCCAATATGGCAAAGATGGTCGAGCTAGTGTAGTGAAGCATATTTGGCGGAAACGCCCCGAATATCTCCAATAGTCTACATCCTCCTCCTTAATTTGATAAGCAGCATCTCATACTTCAAGACTGTAGCGACTATTGGCACGATAAAGAGGGACTCTTACACTGCTGTCCAACATATCTTGTCTGCATTACGTTTGACTTCTGATGGCCATGTCTATGGATACAATCGTAGATGTGATTTCCTTAGGACCTCAATAACCACTATATGAGCACACTCCGAATACTCTGGGCGGACGACGAGATAGAACTATTAAAACCTCAGGTAATGTTCCTGGAAAAACGAGGCTATGAGGTGGAAACTGTCACCAATGGTCACGATGCTCTGGAGCTCCTAGAAGATGACAGCTCTATAGATCTAGTGCTTCTAGATGAGTCTATGCCTGGCATCTCAGGATTAGAAACGCTCGAGCAGATCAAAAGAAATAACAGTGCCATGCCCGTGGTGCTCATCACCAAAAATGAAGCGGAAGATGTAATGGAAGAGGCGCTTGGCGCGCAAATAGATGACTACCTCATCAAGCCAGTAAAGCCAAATCAAATCTTGCTATCCATTAAAAAATTAATGGATAATAAAAGATTGATAAAAGAAAAGACCTCTTCCGATTATCAGCAAAAATTCCAAGAGATATTTGGTGAAATAAGCATGAGTCCAGACTGGCAAGGATGGGTGGATGTCTATAAGAAAATCGTTCACTGGGAGCTAAGGTTGGATGAGAGCAAGAGCACTGAGATGGGCGATATACTCAGTATGCAAAAAAATGAAGCTAATGCAGAATTTTCTAAATACGTAGAAAAAAATTATGAGAAACTATTGAGCGACCCTCCAGAGGGTCTCACATTCTCTCCAGGCTTATTACGCAAGTACGTGTTTCCTCATCTCAAAGATGATAGGCCAGTAGTATTTCTACTCTTAGATAATCTGCGATATGATCAGTGGAAGATCCTTGAGCCTATCGTATCAGATTATTTTAAGGTAGAGGACGAATCCTTTTTCTACAGCATATTACCCACATGTACGCAGTATAGCCGCAATGCGATATTCAGTGGTATGATGCCTGGCGAGATCGCTAAGCACCATCCAGATTACTGGGTCCACGATCACGAGAATGAAGGAAAGAATATGTACGAGCGAGAGCTCCTAGGCGTACAGATCAATAATATCATACGCACTCCGATCAAGTACGATTATCAAAAAATCACCAATGTCGCCAATGCTAAATCGCTCTCCGATTCTATCCTCAATTGCTTACAAAAGGACCTGACCTGTATCGTCTATAACTTCATAGATATGCTCTCTCATGCACGCACAGAGATGGAAGTGCTCAAGGAGCTAGCGGGTGACGAGAGTGCCTATAGATCGCTCACGCGATCATGGTTTGAGCATTCGCCGCTTCTGCAGGCATTTGAAAAATTAGCCGATAGAGACGTGCGGATAGTCATAGGCACAGATCATGGCACCATCAGAGTGAATACACCGAGTAAAGTCGTGGCTGATCGCAATACTACTACTAATCTTCGCTATAAGCACGGGCGCAATCTCAACTTCCAGTCCAAGGATGTCCTGCATTTTCCTGATCCCAAGAAAGTAGGATTGCCAGCGCCGCACATGAGCAGTTCTTACATATTCGCTAAAGACTCAAGATTTTTTCTCTATCCCAATAATTATAATCACTACAATAATTACTTCAACGATACCTTCCAGCACGGAGGCATCAGTCTAGAGGAAATTATCTGTCCTATCATTACGCTGGGTCCTCGCTGATATGGCTGAATAGCTCGGGATTTTCGTCGATCCAGTCGCGCATAGACCTCCCGCTTTCGAGGAAGTGTAGATGCTTGCCCAGACGGCCCTTAGTGGCTAAAGTGAGCTTGTAAAGTTTAAAAAAGAATAAGTCCGTCTCGCGTATCTGCGTCACGAGAGGATAGGGTACTCGTATAGTGCGGAAGTAGTCACTGATGTAGATGTGCTCCTTATCCAGATCTACTCTATGGAGTTTCCACGATGTAAAATAAAAAAATAGCAGCCCGGTGATCATGAATACGATCACACCTATACTGAAGGGGGCACCACGAAACAGAGAGCGGACATCATGACTTATCAGCGATGCAACACTCAGCGGTAGAAAAAAGCTGATCCAAAATGCTGGAATAAATAAACGAAGCATCAGCGTCCAGCTACTAGAAATTCTTATCATGAGTCAGTCGACTTTGGATCGGGATTGATACGAGCGCATATGATGATCGATATCTCGTAGAGTATATAGAGTGGTATGCCGATCAGGAACTGCGTCACCACATCTGGTGGTGTGATGATGGCAGATAATGCGAGTATGATGATGATAGAGTGCTTCCTGTAGCTACGCATCATGCTAGGATAGAGTAGGCCGAGCTTAGCCAAGAAGTAGACCACTATAGGCAATTCAAATACCAATCCCGTGGGCAAGGTAAACATGGTCATATAGCTCACAAGTGATCTCAGCGTGATCGTATTGGCTATATCAGCACTTACAGAGTAGTTGCTAAGAAATGTGATGGCAAATGGTGCAACCACAAAATATCCAAAGGAAACCCCAGTCATGAAGAGCATGGTACAGGTAAAGACTACGCCCCGAGTGACCTTGCGCTCGCGACTGTGCAGACCTGGCTTGATAAATTTCCATATCTCATTAAATACCAAAGGAAATGACACAATCAGGCCAAGCCACAGCGAGACGCGTATGTGACAGAAAAACTGCTCACCGAGCTCCTTGGTGATCAGTTGCAATTCCTGTGGCCCAAAGCAGAGTAGACCCAGATGATCGCAAAAGAAGCGGTAGGTGAAAAAACTATCTCGAGTCGGACCCAATATGACTTTATCAAAGACAATGTTGCGGAAGAGAAACACCACGATCGCAACCGCTACGATGGAGATAAGAGCCCGTATGATATGCCAGCGCAGCTCTTCTAGGTGATCGAGGAAGCTCATCTCGGCTTCTTCATTGGCTGTACCTAGTTCTTTTATTTTTTTCTTCCAGAGTGCCATAGTATACGCGCCACTGAGACGCACTATTGTCGGCGGCAAAGCTAGGACTTCTGTGTGGATGGATGGCAATGGAGCGTACCTTTGCAGACGTAGACTATGGGAGTTGGCATCTGCTAGACAGATGCCATGTGGATAAGAGCTGAGTAGGGAACGATGAGCCTGTGGTTCGTCGTTTTTTGGCAAGGTAAGAGTCAACTATCTTCCAGAGAAAATGTAAATCTATAATTAGCTGATTATCAGTGCTAAGTACAGAGGTCAAAGCCTCTGGCAATCATGCAGAATCTCGACCTCATACAAGTACTTATCTTTTTCGCGAGTCTTGCCTTACTCGTCAAGTCTTCAGATTACTTTATCGACTCGGCAGAGAAGATTGGGCTATCCTTCGGTATCTCACCCTTCATCGTGGGTGTGACCATCATCGCATTTGGCACCAGCCTACCAGAGCTCGCTACCTCCATTGCAAGCGTCCTCCGGGATCAGTCGGAGATCGTGGTAGCTAATGTAGTAGGCTCCAATATCACCAATATCCTACTTGTCCTGGGACTCACAGCGGCGGTAGGTAAGAGGATTATCATTGATGACGATCTTTTGGATACTGATATGCCAGTGTTGATCGTGGGAGCATTTTTCTTGTGGTTTGTGCTGAGAGACTTAGAGGTGAGCTATTTTGAGGCAAGTCTGTTTTTGCTAGCTCTGGTAATTTTCTTGATGAAGAGCCTATTTATGGATCGCGAAGATGAGACCAAGAAGGTCAAGGCTTCAGCTCTCCAATACATCATACTGATCGGGGCTGGGGCCCTGGTGGCGCTCAGTGCCAATTGGACGATAGGCGCTCTGGAAAATATCTCCATCTCTCTTCAGGTCAATCCTGAGCTGATAGCACTGAGTATGATCGCTCTGGGAACGTCCTTGCCAGAGGTGGTAGTGAGTATCCAGGCGGCGCGTAGAGGGAAGTCAGCACTCGCGGTGGGTAATGTCCTTGGCTCCAATATCTTCAACACATTTGCAGTCATTGCCATCCCTCGCTTTGTAGGACGTCTAGAGATACCCGCTACTATGCTAGACTTCAGTATACCATTTATGATAGCCACCAGCGTCATCTTCTTGGTGGTGATTCTCAATAAGAAGATCAGCCGCTGGGAGGGTCTGGTACTTATAGTGCTCTATCTCTATTATCTGGCCGAGCTATTTATATGTTCTTAAGAATAATCTGAGACCCGTCGAGGTCGTTACCTTCATCTATCATCACGCTATCCGCATCGTATGGACATATTCGGAAATCTCAAAGCAAAGCAAGATCAGATCGCTCAGCAACTTAGCAGTCTGGTCATAGAGCGCTCCAGCCCGGATGGAGAGATCACTGTAGAGGTCTCAGGACTGAGAGAAGTAAAAGATATACGCGTAGACTTCAGTAAGATCGATACGGAGGACGCCGACCAGCTACAGGATCTGCTCGTCACTACCATCAATGCCGCCATGGACGAGGCTAAGCTGCAAGAGGCGCAGATAAGCCAATCCAGTATGAAGGACATATTACCTCCAGGATTTGAGAACCTGATGGGATGACAAGAATCCTACTTATCATAGCACTTGCCGCTACGGGAGTAGCGCTCAGTGGGCAGAACCTGCAAGGATACTTCAGTGCAGACGCCTGTACATGGATGGATGCACAAGGGCGCTTCACCTCTACTCGGATAGTCGGTGGCCCAGAGTGCGACTGCGGCGTGAGTGATACAGGATGGCGACTTCAAGGATCTCAGGCACTTACCATTGATGCTGGTATGCGTAGTGTATTTGATGGGGACTTTTCCATCAGTTTCTTCTTCAGTCCCCGAGCCGCCACAGACCAGCTCATCATGCTCAATGGCCGAGGCTGTGAGCGCGATAGCAGTTTCACGATCAGATATGATGCGAGCGCCGAGGAGATTGAGGTCATATATAGGCAGGACGGCATCTTTTTCGTTCGCGAATTTATACCTCTAGATCGCAGCAGGTGCTGGCAACATATCGTCTTGACCAAAAGCCGGGAGGATTTCCAGTTTTTTCTCAATGGTACGCTCGTAGACGAGATTCGCAGCCTAGTCATAGACTTTGCTAGTAGCGATTCTCTGCGAATAGGCGGCTTGAGTTGTGGGACATTTGGTCAGATGGACGGCAGTATCGATGAACTGAGAATCTACACCGAGGTACTTACTCCAGTAGAGGTGCGACAGCTGTTCGTACGTACAGACTTCCTAGAGAGCAATCGCGGGGTAGTGGTTGCGGGAGCGCCTTTTCAGGCAAATGTCATCAACTCATGCGCCACCAGTTTCCTGTGGACGCCAGCTATAGGTGTAGACGATCCTACTCGGCCTGATGCAAGCTTTACCACAGATACAGATCGTCAGTACATACTGAGGATGATGAAGGACGGCTGTACTTCATTTGACACACTCGATATAGTGGTGGTAGATAGCTCGGCGATAGACTGCGACCAGCTCAAGTTGGCAACAGCCTTTACACCCAATGGTGATGGACTCAACGAAACTTTCGGGATCAGCAATTTCTTTGTAGTGGATAATTTAATTTCCTACAAGATTATTGACCGCTGGGGTGAGACACTCTTCATGACAGATGATGTGCAGGGATCATGGGATGCTACATTTAAGGGCTCTCCAGTCAATAGCGGCGTATACATCTACGAGATTGTCTACGAGTGCGAGGGTGAACGCCGCGAAAAGATCGGTACCGTAGCCGTGCTGCGGTGACTTAGTAAAGAGCTTCAATGGCCAGAGGACACAGCCATCATTGTTAGTGATATGCATAGCGGCCCAGGCCAAGCAAAACAAACGCAACTCGCGAAGTGATGCTCTACGTGATTGATACAAGGGATACAGAGGTGTATCCGCTCCCAGGGAGATGCTGTCACTTCACCTTACTGCTACCACATACAGCCATCCTCGTCGCTATGTTAGAATGCGATAAATAATATGCCGCACGGCTACGTGTGACTAAGCAGTAGGCTGCTGATAGTAAAACTTCTCCTCCTTGATCTTACCATCCTGCCACTGCTGTACAGCTACTTCTCGGAGAGTATGGCGGTGCCCATTAGTGAATGTAATGTCAAACCATGATTCACAGCAGGTGGTACCGGTCTCTTCATTAGCGGTCATGGCTCCTACGCCCCCGCCGTGATGCTCTTTCACTTGGCCAAACCACTCCTGGATGGCCTGCCGCTGAGCTTCTTTGCCCTCGCGACGGTCGCCAGTGGGCATCTCTATGACCACACAGTCATCTGCATAGTACTGGTCAAATGCTTCCATGACCTTGCCTTCGCTTTGCATTTTCATGAAGTGCTGGAGTCTTTCTAGATGTGTCATATCAGTGATGTTTGAGTCTTAAATAGGGAAGATACATATTGATCAGAGATTCTTAATCTCTGCCACGATTTGCTTGAGACTATCAGCGGCATCGCCAAAGAGCATCTTGGTATTTTCTTTAAAGAAAAGCGGATTTTGGATGCCGGCATATCCGGGCTTCATAGATCTCTTGAAGACGATGACTTGCTGAGCCTTCCATACCTCTAGGACTGGCATGCCATAGATACTGCTGGAGGGATCATCTAGCGCACTGGGATTGACCACATCATTAGCACCCACGACTAGGACGACATCCGCCTCGTCTATGATAGCATTAGTCTGATCTAGATCGTAGAGCTTATCGTAGTCTATATCTACTTCTGCGAGGAGTACATTCATATGTCCAGGCATTCTTCCCGCTACTGGGTGGATGCCATAGTACACTTCTATATCTTTTTCCTGCAGGATCTCGTCGAGTTCCTTGGCTTGTTTTTGGGCTTGAGCCACCGCCATGCCATAGCCTGGGACTAGGACTACCTTTTGGGCGTAAGCCAGCAAAATCGCCACATCCATCGCCTGCGCTGACTGTACTGTCTGGTCTGCCTGATCCGCACTCGATGCCCCAGCCACTGCGGCACTTCCAAAGTTTCCGAGTATCACGCTCATCAGAGAGCGATTCATAGCCTGGCACATGAGAATAGTCAGGATGGTACCGCTTGCCCCTACCAGGATACCGCCCAGTATCATGATCTGTGATCCATAGAGAAATCCTGCCGTCGCCGCGCTGAGTCCTGTCACGCTATTGAGCAGACTGATGACCACGGGCATATCTGCTCCTCCTATGGGAGCTACAAAGCTGAATCCATAGATGAGAAACACCACCAAGCTGATCACGAGGATCAAGGTAGATGGCTGCATTACGAGCAGCGCAGTAAGTACCAGGGACACCAGGAGAAGCCCGAGATTGATGAGGCTATGAGCGGGTAGGCGGACCTGGGCATCGCGCACCTTTCCATCCAGCTTGAGATAGGCAAGTATGCTTCCGCTAAATGATATGGTGCCCACGAGCAGCGTAAATGCAATCACAGCTAGGGATGATGCTGTGGAGTTTTGGTAGTTCTTAAGGTATTCTGTAAGTGCGAGCAACATTGCTGAGCCACCACCTAGTCCATTGAATAATGAGACGAGTTGCGGCATGCCAGTCATCTCTACGCGAGCAGAGCGATACCATCCCACCGCAGCGCCGATAATCATAGCGCCAGCTATCCATAGATAATTATTGTCGGCTCCAGCTATGGGCTGCAGTAGAGCTCCCAGTATAGCAAGGGTCATTCCTAGTGCTGCTAGAAGATTGCCTCTGCGCGCAGAGCTGGGATGACTCAGACCGCGCAGGCCCAGTATGAAGCAGATCGCTCCTATGAGATAGGCGAGTTGTACGATAGCCATCATGAGCTAGGCTTCTTTTTAAACATGGCAAGCATACGATTAGTCACGGCAAAGCCTCCTACGATATTGATCATCGCCATCACAAGTGCCAGACTGCCTAGACCTAGAGATAAGTAGTCCTGTGGATCTGCTGTTCTCAAAAAGAGGATAGAGCCTACGAGCACGATTCCACTGATGGCATTGGCTCCACTCATCAGTGGCGTATGTAGCACTGAGGGGACTTTGCTGATGAGTTCGTAGCCGAGAAATACTGCGAAGATCAGCAGATAGATCATCGTGCTATGTGTGGCTAGAAAGGCTGCTATATCGTTCATTGACTGTCAGATTGAGGGAAGACGATCGATTTTTGGAGGATTTCATTTTCACTATTTAGAAGCAGCTTGCCTTCCTCATCCAGAAAGATGCTAGCGTAGTTGGCGATATTATTGGCGAGCAGGTCGCTAGCATCCTGTAGCGTCTGCAGATATAGCTGCGAATCTCCTATGATATGTACGCCGTGACGCTGCACATGCTGAGTATCTGCGCTGCATTCACAGTTGCCGCCTGAGCTGCTAGCCATATCTATGATGACGCTACCAGGCTTCATAGTTTTCACCATTTCCTCGGTGACGAGTGTGGGCGCTGGTCGTCCGCGGAGCTGTGCGGTGGTGATGACAGCGTCAGCTTTCTTCACCGCTGCAGCGATGGCTTCTTTTTGTTTGCGCAAGTACTCGGGCGTCTGCTGCACTGCATATCCGCCAGCGGCTATATCATCAGTCGCGCCTTCTACTTCTACAAACTTGGCGCCGAGAGATTGCACTTCATCCCTCACGGCATCTCTCACGTCAAATGCTTCTACTCTAGCTCCTAGTCGCTTAGCCGTAGCGATGGCTTGTAGGCCTGCGACTCCTGCACCTATCACCAGCACATTAGCAGGCCGTATGGTGCCTGCAGCAGTCATGAGCATGGGGAAGTATCTGGGCAATTTTGATGCTGCTAGCAGGACAGCTTGATAGCCAGCCAGGCTCGCCATACTGCTGAGCACATCCATACTCTGTGCGAGAGTAGTCCTCGGGATCATGTCCATGCTGTAAGCACTGACCCCATCTGAGGGAAAATGATTGGGGTCTATGGCCTCTTCGTAGGGAGCATAAAAGGAGATCAACACTTTATCACCAGACAGCGCGGACATTTCCTCAGCGCTGAGAGGAGTACTACAGTAGATGACGTGTGCATCGCGCAAGACCTCTGATCGAGGCACAGTCGAGATCTCTAGACCGCCTATAGCATCTGCTATACCGTCCTCTGCCAGATACGTATAGCCAGCCTTCTCTAGCTTCTTGAGACTGTCAAGCGAGATGGGGCAGCGAGGATCTGCATCTGTCCTGAGATATCCTATGATAGTTGCCATAGACTGTGCAAGTTACATATTCCGTCAAGTTCGATGGGTGATCTGTCGATCAAATGATAATTTTTTCATGCCTCACCGTAACTTGAGATCCTATCACTCGTCTAGCAGATGATTATGACACGCAGTAGCTATGAGACATATGTACGGAGTAAGCATTTACAGCTATTCCACTATACGCTCAGTATCGTAGCTGATAGGGCGCTGGCACAAGATATCCTCCAGGACGTCCTTGTGCGACTATGGGAAAAGCGCTCAGAGATGGATCACATACACAATCAAGATGCATGGTGCATGAGATGTCTCAAGAATCGTGCTCTGGATGTCCTGCGATCCAAATCCCACGGACACGGAGACCTTGACTCACATCCAGAGCGCCCTGCCCACCGCTCACTCCAGCAGCAAGTAGAGCATGACGATATGATCACACAGCTGCAATCAAGTATGGCCCAGCTCACGACTAAGCAGCAGGAAGTCATCCGTCGCAAAGAATTTCTGCAATACACCAATACAGAAATCGCCCAAGAGATGAAACTCACAGACTCAGATGTCAAAGTCACCATTCATCGCGCGCGCCTCAGACTCCGCGAGCTACTACAAAAGAAACTAGCCTATGGCCTCTAGACATACACCAGATACCAGAGATTACTTTGACGCAGTACGTGCGCAGCGCCCCACCGGGGATGCAGTCCAGTCGATACTTGACAAGACTGGACCAGCTAAGACTGAGAGCACTGCGCGTAGGTGGGTCTATTTACTTGTAGTAGCCCTGATGGGTGTAGCAGCTGTCTGCGCATACAATTACAACTCCGATGCTTCACAGAAAGCGCAATATACCGAGGCGGAGGTGCAGCTAGCATATACTCAGACCAAGGTTGCACTCGCATACCTCTCCAGCAAGATTGACCGCTCAGAAACATATACCTCTAGCACCATGAATTACTTTACTAAAACTCAAAAATCTATAGCACAATGAAAAAATTACTTTACGGCCTTGCACTTTGTATGTCTCTAGCTGCCCTACCGCAGTATCTCGTAGCCCAGTCCGCCGTGATGGCAGATCTAGAAGAGATGTATATGGATGATGACGACATGATACGCGTGAGCGTCTCACAGCAGATGTTTCAGCTCTTTATGGAAATGGACGTGGAAGATGAGGATGAGCAAGAAATATTAGAAGCGATAGCCAAGATCGACGGACTGAAAGTCCTGGCCAAGGATGGCCAAAGTGGAATCACCTACTTCAAGGCTGGCCTTGCCAAGATGAAGGGGAAGGGATATGAGGAGCTGATGTCATTTGATAATAAGGACGAGAAGGCACGCTTCTATATCAAGAAAGATGGTGATAAGATCGGCGAGCTCTTTATGCTCATATCGGGAAATAATGAGTTTGCCGCCATGACTCTCTACGGTGATATCGATCTATCGAGTATCGCCAAGATCGCCAAGGTGCTCCAGATAAGAGGACTCGATCGCCTCGAAATGCTGAACGATTGAGTAGTCCTATCATCAGTAGGATCCTTGCCCTTTGTCTGATTGCTACGAGCTGTCAAGCTCTCGTAGCGCAGTCACAGACAGTGCGAGATCTATCGTCACCGCGCCTGGGTCACATACCTGTATGTCTTTATCCAAGTACACTCAGGATGATCAATGTGAGTGACAATCCCGAGCTCAATCTGCTTGTGAGAGATATCAAGCATTTGAAGTTTTTGGCCGTAAGGCCTCAGATCATAGCACCTAGCTCCGTGGATAGTCTCGTCCAAGTCATAGTAGATGAGGAAAAATTTGCCTCAGTCCTGACCATGACAGGCCCTGGACAGGAGCTGAATTTGCTCCTGCATGAGAAAAAAAGTACGATGGTGCTGGTGACAGTTGCAGATGGCTCTATAAAACTCGTAGAGTGTAAGGGCAAGGTGAATCCTATGCAACTCCTGAATGCCATCACAGCCCTGAAGGAGGACGAGACGCTGATGGATCTCGGACTGCATGAGTTCTTTGACATCGGTAAAGACATGCAATCATGGGACTGAGACCTCTATCAGCCGAGCCCATCCTTGTCCTGTCACAGCTCACTAAGCGCTGGGGAAGACATATGGCGGTAGATGCCATAGACATCCAAGTGGAGCGTGGTAGCATATTTGGCCTGCTCGGCCCCAATGGCAGCGGCAAGACTACTACGCTTGGAATGCTCCTGGGAGTACTACAGCCTAGCTCAGGATCATACCAGTGGGATCTACCCGGTCAGCCGCATGAGCAGAGGCGGCATATAGGGGCTATACTGGAGCATCCCTGTTTCTATCCCTACATGACAGGCTCACAGAATCTAGAGCTTGCTGCTACGATCAAGGAAGCTGCTCCACACAGAATTGATGAAGTCCTGCATCTGGTAGGTCTCTATGAGCGACGCCATGATAAGTATCGCACCTATAGCCTAGGTATGAAGCAGCGCCTAGCCATAGGCGCGGCACTACTACCAGATCCAGAAGTGCTCATCCTTGACGAACCCACTAATGGTCTAGACCCTGCAGGTATAGTCCAGATCAGAAATCTCATCCGCGACATAGGCGCCATGGGCAAGACCATCATCCTGGCTAGTCATCTACTGGACGAAGTGCAGCGTGTCTGCACAGATTTCATGGTACTGCGCCGTGGGCAGGTGCTCTATGTGGGCTCTGTACAGGCCGCGCTGGGCGACAAGGATTACGTCATCCTAGATGCGCCAGATAGAAGCGGACTCATCACTGCGCTGCAGTCGCTTGTGCCAGAGGCTGACATACAGCAGATGGCGGAGTATGTGGAATTGCGCGGGCGCACACCTGATCTATCACAACTCAATCGTCTCCTACATGATCAGGGAGTTGCTCTATCGCGCCTGAGTAGAGAAAGTGGGAGTCTGGAACAAGAATTTCTCGCCATACTAGACCAAGGGCATCATGGGTAGACTACTGCGCATAGAATGGCTCAAGGTGAAGAGCTTCAAGGCTTTCTGGGTCTTTCTGGCGATCTATTTTATAGCTCTACTAGGCATGGTGATAGGCTCTAGAAGCTTCCTGAGATTTCTCAAGAATCAAGGCGCCGAATACAAGGGTATGGATCCTACCATGATACCTCTATTTGACATGTCGGACGTGTGGCACAATGTGGCCTACCTCTCTGCCTCCCTCAAGATTCTTGCGGGCTTCATAGTCATCACCATAGTTGCTAATGAAGTAAGAAATCGTACCTTGCGCCAGAGCATCATCGATGGTATGAGCTATAGAGAATATCTTGCTGGCAAGCTCCTTTGGAATCTCGCCTTTGCCCTAGTTGCTAGTGCGGTGGTATGGCTCATTGCCTTTGTAGCTGGGAGCATCTACTCACCTGTGCATGGTCTGTCATACGTGTGGGAAGGATTGCAGTTTATACTAGGACATGCATTGATCATATTTTGCTTTATGTGCATGTCGCTGATGATCACGCTCGTGCTTCCCAGGCCCGGCATAGTGATCATAGGATTGCTAGTATATAGCGTGATAATGGAGCCTTTGATTGCCGTGTTTCTGAGGCACTATGACGGCATCCCAGAGGCGTGGTCCCTGCTTGCAGACATGCTTCCCGTGAGTGCCATCAATAGGGTGGTACAGATTCCCTTTCCCAAGTACATACTTCAGGAGGTGCAGACCTATGTGGGATGGCCTCAAGTCTTGGTTGCGCTAGGGTGGTGCGGCTTATTTATTCTGGGTAGCTACACAGCACTGCGGCGCAAAGATTGGTAGCACCGTACATTTGGTGCTATGAAGTACTTTCTTTCCCTATGTATGATGACGATCTGCGTCGCACTCGCAGCTCAGGATTACCCCATCACGGACCGTTCTTTCGGTTACACTACAGCCTATGCGGTACCAGCAGGTACTATGTACGTAGAGACAGGATATTTTCAGCTAGACGGACTTTCAGGCCTAGAAGGTACTGGAATCACTGGACAGTCCTTACTCCTTCGCACGGGCCTATGGAAGGGCGCAGAGCTGCGCGCTAGAGCATGGTATCAATCCGTCAAGCTCGGTGCCACGAAGCTAGAGGGTCTGTCACCTGTGGAGCTGGGCATCAAGCAATCTATAGTAGAGCCTTCCTCAGGATGGCCTTCTGTATTTGCCTTGGTAGAGCTAGGGCTGCCTGTAGGATCGGGGGCCTTTCGGCCAAATGGCATAGATGCACGGACTAAGATCATTGCAGAAAAATATATCAGCAACACATTTATCATAGGAATCAATGCTGGAAGAGTGTGGCGTGGGCTGCAAAACCATGACCTAGAATATTCAGCAAGTCTGCGCACAGCCATTACGCCAGAAATGGCTCTCTACACCGAATTTTTTGGGACAAAAACGGACGACTTTGCGGCGAATAATTTTATGGGTCTAGCCTATGAGGTCTGGCTATTTCCACAGATCGTATTGGATGTTGCCGCGGGCATAGGCGTGTCAGAAGCAGGCGATGATCACTACTGGGCTGTGGGTCTGGTGTATCGAGTGGGCAAGTGAAGCATTATTGTCGCTTTAGATTAGGACTTTAAAAATAAGACTGCATAATCACGTATTTACTTCCTGATCCTTTAATTTAATTTCTATTTATCATGCATGCAGGGCGTCGCTATACATTTTATCAGACAGCGAGATGGACATTTAAGTATCTACTTCTCTTCATTGTCTGGGCGGTAATTCCACCAGCTATCCATCATATATTTGATTGGGAGTGGATGCACATACCCTGGGAGCCCATTTCTCTGATCGGGATAGGGGTGGCATTTTATCTCGGATTTAAGAATAATAGTAGCTATGAGAGACTCTGGGAAGCACGTAAGATCTGGGGTGGCATAGTAAATGCTAGCAGATCCTTCACGGTGATGGCGCGAGACTTTGTGCTGGATCCTGCCATCACGGATGATCATCCTGAGGACACCTCGCATATCACAAGGCGCTTAGTTCACAGGCATGTCGCATGGCTGCACTGCCTCACCTACGATCTACGCAAGCTCAAGACATGGGAGCATCAGAAGGCATCAGATCATAAGCTACGAGATCGGCTCGGTACGGTACATAGCTCAGATATATATGATCAGTTACGGCCTTACTTATCAGATTCCGATTACGATTATATCATTTCCAAAGGCAATAGGTCATCCCATCTTCTCAGTTTGCAGTCGAGCGACATGATGGCGCTGCGCCAGGAGGGGACTATAGAGCACTTCAGACATCTAGAGATGCAATCCATGATCACAGAGTTCTATGCGCTGCAGGGTAAGTCAGAGCGTATCAAAAACTTTCCTTTTCCGCGGCAGTATTCTGCAGCCAATCACATATTTGTGAGCATATTTATTTTTTTGCTGCCCTTTGCGATGATGGATTTATTTGCGTCAGCTGATACTGGTCACATGTACTGGATATCTATTCCCTTGACGGCGCTCTGTGCGTGGATGTTTTGGACTATGGATCTTATAGGAGAGTATTCTGAAAATCCCTTTGAGGGTCTCTTTAATGACGTGCCTATCTCTCAGATGGCACGTGGTATAGAGATTGATATACGTCAGATGATCGAGGAGACTGATTTACCAGATCCAGTGATGCCGCAGGGAGATTTGCATCTAGTAGTGTAATATCTTATGTAATGTAGGCAATCAGCAGCCCCTAGCAAAGAGAGCGATGCTCCATATAAGTACTGATAGCACGGATATAGTCATCTATGGGTGTATGCTTACTAGATTGATCGGCATTTTTGGCGAAAGCCTCAAAGCTCGCACCCTGCTAGGCCTCCTGAAGGCTCCGTATCGATCGACTGTCACATGACTCGGCGATGTAGGATCATGTAGCATCTTATTTCTAAAGAGTTATCTTAATTCTTCCCTACGAGCAATATCCATCACCTCACGTGTATCGAGTCAGATAAGCCTGCTCTCAATGCTAGCTCTCGCACTATGTCTAGGCACAAGGAGGCTCGAGTCCCTCTAGCTTCCGTATATCGTGAGATCGATTATAGGCCGTAGGAAGTGCTCATGGCTTAGCACACAGAGCCTGATCTACTGGGAAAGACCTGTCGCAATGTCTGGCCATAAATGCGCGCTAGGACAAAAGATATCACCATCTATCTGCGAGAGGCATATTGCTATAGTGCTTGATGATCAAGAGCACTCTGAGCACGGCTAATAAATAAAGGAAGGTTATCTTACGATAGTCACATCTCCTGAGAGTCGAGAGATGCTCCCGTCAGCGAGTATGACCTCCGCGACATATATGTATACTCCTAGAGCTGCGAGTTGTCCATCAGAGTTACCATCCCAGCCAGTCATTTCATCAATGAGGCCATCAGCCTCAGCATGGATCAGTGAGCCGACGCGATTGTATACTTGGAAACTCTTGAGCTGTGTCACGCGTGGACCAGCTTGTATAGTAAATATGTCGTTCACTCCATCGCCATTGGGGCTAAATACATTGGGCAGATAAAAATCTTTTTCTAGTAGAACGGTGACATCAATCTCAAGGGAGTATTCACATCCATTGGCATCCAGTGCTTCTACGATATAGAGTTGGCTTGCTTTGGGATCGAGTAGGGGGCTGAGACAATCATCACAGTCTAGTGAGAAGCCCGGTGACCAGCGTACGATGTCTATATCAGCATTAGTAATGATGTCGAGTTGCTCTTGCTCGCCATAGTAGACTGTCAGTTCGGGATCCGACTCAAAAAACAGATCTGGCGCCGCAGTAATGGTGCTCTCATAGATGCCATTAAATCCACCTGCATCCGTAAAGAGAATCTCGTAGCTGCCTGCCGCTAGATCATCAATTATCAGCGGTAAATCACTTGGCCCACTGATTAAAGTAGTGTGCGGATCTGAGCCAATCATCATTGCCACGGGAAAGAGATCCGTAGAAATACGGTCTATGGTGATGGTGCCCAGTTCATCCACGCAAAGCGGCGATTCTGACCTGGCGGATATATCAAGTCCCACAAAATTGAGATCTACCGTAATGACGGAGTCGCAACCGTTAGATGCAGCTCCAGGAAGTGTAATGATGTCAGAGGAATTGGTCCTGTGAAAATTAATGCCTGCGACCACGATGGTGTCAAGGAGGGGTATGTCACCACTCACAGTCTCACGCTTGGTATCAAGGAGCTGCAGATCTACAGTGACTATGGAGTCACATCCATTGGCTGCTCCATTGATCAAGATCTCCGTGCCTCTGGATTGTGCATGACTGTAGTAGGTATTGTGGACTAGTATGCTATCACCAGGACATATGGCATCTGTAATGCTCAGACGTGCTTTGCGTAATATGGTGGCAGACACACGTAGCAGACTATCACAGCCATTGCTGGCAGAGTCATCGAGCAGATGCTCTCCTTCTGTGAAGGATTCACTGTACCATCTACCATGGATGAAGAGGCTATCGCCCTCACAGATGTCTATTGCGAGATTTCCTTCTGGCACATCGATGATCTGTAAATTGATATCGAGTATACTATCGCATCCACTGGCGGCACCTGCTATGATAGTGTCTCTACCTGATGGTCGTCCTGAGTGGTAGTCAATACCTAGATAGTTCACAGTGTCATTGGCACAGAGATGATCTGTAATGAAATTGATGTGAGCCGGCTCGAAACTTAGATCAATATTGACGATCGTATCGCATCCATTTGCCGCTCCTCCTGCAATACGTTCTGTCCCCCTGGGATTGGCGGCGTCATATCGCTGACCCAAGACAGTCATATGCTCGCCATCGCACAGAGTTTGAGTCACTTGAGTGATGGAAGGCTGTAGTAAGACGAGATCAATGATACTGATGCTATCACATCCATTGGCCGAGGCACCACGGGCTGTGTCTCTTCCCGTCAGTCGATCTTGGTGGTACGCGGTGCCAGCAATGAAGACTGTATCACCAGCACAGAGACTTCCATTATAGCTAGCGATGCCTGCATCTTGAAATCTCAGTTGTACCCAGACGATACTATCACAAAATGGTGCTTGCTCAGATGTCAAGACGGCAGAGCCTTCAGGATTGGCTTCATCAAAGACTTCAGTTCCTATACGTAGCTCACCGCCCGTACAGAGTGTCCGTCTTACCGTATCCCTCGCCGGCTCTATGAAGCTCAGGGAAATGATATTCATGCTATCACATCCATTAGCTGCGGCTCCAGGGAATGTATCGCGACCTTCTGGACGAGACTCTGAGTACCATATACCATTGACCAGGATAGAATCACTCGAGCAAATGGTGTCTCTGATGACATAAGTGCCATAGTCTAGATAGTCTAAGGCTATAGCTATCACAGAGTCGCATCCATTGGCTCCAGCTCCTAGAAGACGCTGAAAACCTGATGGGCGATTGATATCATATATCTCACCAGCTATTTCTCGCTCTTCATCAGGGCAAAGCAAGGGTGTGATCCAAGTAGTATCTACATCTCTGAAACTGAGATCGATAACTATCACCGAATCGCATCCTCCGCGTGCAGGAATATCAAGCGTCACTCTCCCACTGGGATTATCTTGATTATATCTTACACCTTCGATGATGCGGAACTGATTAGGGCAAAGTAGCTCTCTGACCAGCCTTTCTCGCTCGCCGTCAAAGCTAAGATCGACATTGACAAGCGTGTCGCAGTCTGTGGCACTCTGTGCTGGTACGACTACACTACCTATCGGATTATCTTGATTCCAAGTGATGCCGCCGATGATGAGACTATCTAGAGGGCATAGGCTGCGTCGCAGAGTTGTCTCTGGTAGACCATCTACGATCAAGCGTAGCTCAAGAGGTACCGATGTGCATCCATATTGCTCCACGATTACATATATGACTTCTCCATCAGGGCTTTCATAGAGATCAGGGAGTATCTGCGTGGCATCAGCATCGCTGTAGAATGTAGCTCCCGTAGCACCACGCTTAATCGAGGATACGTAATCGGGCAAGAAGAAATTACCCAATCCTCCTACACTCGCGCAGGTGCTGATAGCATTGGTGTCTAGGACGATTCCATCGGGGTTTTGGATGGTGACATTGTAGGTGACCATGAGTTCGGATGGTGAGGCTATAGCGTCACAAGATAGTCCCGCATATAGATTGTCGTGATCCATACGTATGTTCACCTCGATTTGCGTCACGCCCTCGGCAAGTGTAGTCACGATAGATGTACTATCTGTGATATCTACCACGGAGATGAGACTATTGATATCATTAAAGCTCCATGTGTAGTTATCGGCTTGACACGCCTGACCAGTTTCAATATTCTCCAGCAGATTGATGGTGTCGCCAAGGCAGAATGTAGTGTCTATCACGGGATTGTCGCATCGCTTCCCTAGAATCTTATCATCTAGCTCTGGACGGCGAATGCTTGCGATCCAGTTGGCATTGTCACAGCTATTAGGTCGACCAGGAGTCTGTCTGAGTAGAGCCATTCCTACAGTGAAGTTGGAATTGTCTCTGTAGTCCGTGTCATTGGTATTGCGCAGATAGTATACTCGGCCCGTGCTACCTATATCTGTGATATGCAGCTGATCAGGTCCACCATCAAGTGGCGGGCCTGCTATACAATCCATGATAGTCTGGCCCCAGCTGAATCCATGAAAGTAGCTGTAATCTGGTCGTCTGACCTGGCAAGCATCTGCACTGATATTGAATCCTATCTCTCCTCGTGCAGCATCAAAGCTGCGATTAGTCAATGGAAGGTAGGTGGCTCCAGTGTAGTCAGGATTTCCATCACCACCATTGGGGCAGGTGAGTGATGCCGGGCACTCTGAGGTAGAAGGCTCGGAGGGGAAATCTGCTGACCTCTCCATGTAGATGTTGCTGGCATTGAGCGGGAGGACTCGCACCATGTCGCAGTTATCATCCTCGTAGTCTACTTCGAGTCCATCAATGTCTGCTTGTAGGTCCTCGCTATTGGGATCCCAGCTGTAGATGAGTATGATCGTACCCACAGGTACTGCGGCCCATATATCGTCGTCTGTGAAGCGCACATGTCCATTGGTGATTCCCACATTGCGTATGGCTCCATTGCCCGGTCCCGCACACTCTACGAAGTCACCATTATTATCGTCGATTACCCAGTGTCTCAGGTCTACTGTCTCGCAGCTATCTCCTACTACCACCAGCTCTACGTAGTCACGAGCGCAGCAAGTACCCTGAGAAACCTCATTGACCACGAGTCCCGCCTGACCACTGAGGATCAAGGATGAGAAGAATAGGAAAGTCGAGAGAAAAATTAGGCGCATGGACTACCGTAGAACGTCGTAAAAGAGCTCTGCAAAAGTAGAGCATTTACATATGAGGAGAAAAAATAATTTGAAATAAGTGAGTCTGCCGAAGAGAGAGGCAAAGTTGGGCTAGTTTGTTGCCTCCAGCTTTGATCTTACCTAGCAAGTACGCACCTTTGTCATACGCTATACAGCAATGCAAAAATAGTGCCTGTCATCAGGCCACCTAAGTTAAGAAACGTTTATGGACAGGAATATATCAGAGCAGGAACAAGTCAGGAGAGAGGCGCTAGCTAAGATCAGAGAGATGGGTATAGACCCATATCCAGCGGAGGAGTATCCCGTGACTCACACGGCAGACCAGATCACAGGTACATATAAGGAAGATGATGAAGGATACGAGGCCGTATGTCTTGCTGGGCGCCTCATGATGAAGCGTATCATGGGTAAGGCGTCATTCGCTGAGTTGCAGGATGCCTCTGGTCGCATACAGATCTACATATCTCGTGATGACATCGCGCCAGGAGAAGATAAGAGTCTATACAATACACTGTTTAAAAAGCTCCTAGATATAGGTGATCACATCGGTGTCAAAGGCCATGTCTTTAAGACTCGTATGGGCGAGACTACAGTCCATGTCACAGAGTTGACTTTGCTGAGTAAGTCGCTGAGGCCACTTCCTATTGTGAAGACTGATGCTGAGGGTAATGTGTATGATGCGTTTTCGGATCCAGAGCAGCGCTATCGTATGCGCTATGTCGATATGGTGGTCAATGATGGGGTGAAGCGGACTTTCGTCCAAAGGTCTCAGATCTATACCAGTATGCGCCAGTACTTGAATGATCGAGGTTACCTAGAAGTGGAGACTCCTATATTGCAGCCGCTGTATGGTGGAGCCGCTGCTCGTCCTTTCAAGACGCATCACAATACGCTAGACATGACCCTATATCTGCGTATAGCGAATGAGCTCTACCTAAAGCGCCTCATAGTCGGTGGAATGGATGGCGTATATGAGTTTAGTAAAGACTTTCGCAATGAGGGTATGAGCAGATTTCATAACCCTGAGTTTACGCAGATAGAGCTATATGTTGCCTATAAGGACTACGAATGGATGATGAATCTTGTAGAGGAAATGCTGGAGAAGGTAGCTCTTGACCTTCATGGTACCACGGCTGTCTCGGTAGGAGAGCATGTCATTGACTTTAAGCGACCTTGGAAGCGCTACACGATGTACGAAGCGATAGAACACTTTACAGGTACGGACGTCAGCCAGATGGATGAGGAGGCGATGTTGGCATTTGCACGAAAGTGCGGAGTAGATGCTGATACGACCATGGGTAGAGGCAAACTGATCGATGAGATATTTGGCGAGAAGTGCGAGCATCAATTAATCCAGCCCACGTTCATCACGGACTATCCTGTAGAGATGTCTCCGCTTGCTAAGAAGCATCGAGAGCACGAGGGGCTCGTAGAGAGATTTGAGGGAATTGTCAATGCTAAGGAAATCTGCAATGCATTCACAGAGCTCAACGATCCGATAGATCAGCGCGCGCGATTTGAGGAGCAGCTGGAACTAGGCAAGCGTGGGGACGACGAGGCTATGGTGCTCGATGAGGACTTTCTCAGAGCTCTAGAATATGGTATGCCGCCCACGGCAGGTCTCGGGATAGGCATGGACCGACTAGCCATGATCATGACCAATAGCGAGTCTATCCAAGATGTGCTCTTCTTTCCACAGATGAAGCCAGAGGCGGAACAGTCGGCGCCAGAAGAAGCGTCCACGGAGAATTAATGCCTACCTAGAAGGCACCTCTAGGTAATCCTCAGGAACGTCAAAGGTCCCTGTGGCATCCTCCATCAAATTGACTGAGCTCAGGGTAGCATTTCCCAGCTGATCGGTAAGGCCTTTGCCTTCACGCCATCCCCAGAATGTCCAGCTGTGAGCAATCGGCACACCTTGCACTACACTGTAGTCGTCATAGGCAATGGCATGTGGGTCTTCTTCAGCTTCGGCTTGACTCGCGCCTGCTGTCACGATATACGCCGCATGGGTAATTCTATGCAGTTTCTCATCAGCAAAGACGATATACCAGTCATCTGGCGCATCACCAGTACCACTCTCAAAGCTGAGCTTCATGGCATCCACGCCAGATTCTGACTCGGCGGTGGAGCTATAGTCTTCCCACTGTGTACCATCATCTGATAGCTTGTAAGGAAGCATAAAGAAGTAGGACCATGTATAGGCGGCAAAGCGTACGGATTTATCATCCTTCAGTCCAGGACTAGCGTAGACCTTGTCGTCCTTGACGATTATCGTATTGCCATCTTCCCGATCTATACGAGCGTACCTAGAGTCCGTAGATAGGGTCATCTTGGCGTCGAGCCTTTTGCTACCTCCGAAGAATAACTCTATGTCAAATCCGATCGCATCATAGCCTAGAAAAGCTGCTTTCTGGTGACGCTTTTCTATAGCAGCGACAAAACCATTGGCTGGTTGACGCTTGGTCGCTGCAGATGTGTGAGATGACTCACCATGCGAGTGCGTGTTGCCGTCTGCGTGGGTATGTGAATGTTCTTGATCGTGTGAGTGTGAAGACCCATCGGCATGCGTATGTTCTCCACTGCAGGAGACCATGAATAATGCAAAAGAGAAAATCAGTAGGGGTAGTGGAGTATTTTTCATGAAGCTAGTAATGCAGCTTGGTCTGTAAATGTTGAGTCGTCCAGGGGACGTGTAGACGTGACAGGATCTGTGAAGTGAGGGTGATGCGAGGAATGGTTACGTTTTTTTTATGTAGACCGATATTGGAGCTGAGTTTAAGCTTTGATACTGAATGTAGGGTACTTCAATGAGCTTGGTTGAGATCCATTGCAGACTGAGTTGACAGCTTACTGTAAAGTGTTTTAAAGCGTGCTCTCCAGTTCATCCAGCCTTCTCGGCGGGTGTCTAGGACTCACTTGAGCGGCAT
>JAHDBH010000175.1 GCA_020630495.1 Saprospiraceae bacterium | reverse complement strand
CGCATTAATAAAGATGTGCTTTCCGACATCTCCGAAGATTTCAGCAGATTGAACATACAACCAAGGAGCCTTAACTGATGGCTAATAATTGCTCTACTGAGTGCCTTTCATGTGGTGATATTCGTGAGATTGCTTCTACAGATGATATTGGTTTTATCAATGAGAATTTTGCATCTTTGCAGAAGGATCTAGATACTGCCCTTGAATTCATCAAACTATACCTTGTTAAGGAAGGTTGTAGTGACAACACTATTGATGCTAACTTCGGTTGTGTCACTAATGTCCGTGACTGCTGCGGTGATCCTACAAGTGCCATGCCTAGGGATGCTATTGAAGCTATGATCGATAAGAAAATTGCTGATAGACACTCTTGCGGATATAAGAAAGACTTTAGGCGTGAATGTGATATGTTACCCATTAAGAGGTGTAAATAATGTCTGATACTGTATTGAATACTGTTTACGAAGCGTATCTAAAAGTTAAAAACTGTCCTGCTTGTGCAGGCAGACGCCGTCGACTTAAAGAACGGCTGGATAAATTACTTAAGAAGTTCAATCTCACTGAAGATGAGCTTGTTCAGAAGATGGAAGATAAGTAACTATGGATAAACGGGTCTTAGAGATTAGAGAAGCGGCAGAAGCTGACTTAACAACGTTTGCAAGGCTCGTAAACCCTACAAGAATGTATGGGGATATCCATGTAGATATTATGGAGTGGTTGCAGCTAGACGAAAGTAACCAACTCCTCCTACTTCCACGGGCACACCAGAAATCTCACCTAATGGCTGTGTGGACAGCTTGGTACATTACTAAGCATCCAGAAACAACTATGCTATATGTTTCGGCTACAGCCACTCTGGCAGAAGCTCAGCTGTATGCTATCAAAGGTATTCTAGATAGTCCTATCTATCGTAGGTACTGGCCAGAGATGACAGACCCTGAAGAAGGTAAACGGGAACGATGGAATGTCTCAGAAATCATCGTTGATCACCCTAAACGACGTATTGAGGGTATACGAGATGCTACTGTTAAGGCTGTAGGTCTTACAGGTACATCTACAGGACTACATGCTGATGTCCTTGTATATGATGACGTTGTTGTTCCTGAGAATGCATATACAGAAGATGGTCGACGTAAAGTTGCAGCCAGTCTCTCACAATTTGCAAGTATTCGTAATGCTGGTGGTATTACAAAGGCAGCAGGTACACGCTACCACCCTAATGACCAGTATTCAACATTTAAGAACCAGACAGTTTATACATACGATGAGTTTGGCTCTCCTACTGATAAAAGGCCCCGTTGGTCTATCTTAGAGCGTGTTGTGGAGACTCATGGCGAGTTCCTATGGCCCAGGCAGTATCGTACAGACGGTAAATGGTTTGGGTTTGATCATCAGACTCTGGCAGAGATTAAGTCTGAGTACGAAGACCGTACACAGTTCTTTGCCCAGTACTACAACAACCCAGAAGATCCTGACAATGCTAAGTTAACAAGATCAGACTTCGAGTACTACAAACCTAAGAACCTCTATCAAGAAGATGGCCATTGGTATCATAGTGGTGAGAGGCTTAATGTCTTTGCTGCAATTGACTTTGCATTCTCTATGAGGAGCACTGCTGACTATACTAGTATAGTTGTTGTTGGTGTTACTAGTGAGAATGATGTTTATGTCCTAGATATCGACAGGTTTAGGACTGATGAGATCTCTAAATACTTCGACGCTATCTACGGTACGTATCGTAAGTGGGAGTATCGAACCCTCAGGGCCGAGGTCACTGTAGCTCAACAAGCTATCGTTAAAGAGATTAAGAATTTGATCTCTAAGCATGGTCTCAGGTTAAAGGTTGATGAGTATCGTCCAAGCCGTACAGAAGGTTCTAAAGAAGAACGTATAGACTCGACACTCCTTCCTAAGTATAAGAATAAGTCTCTATACCACTCACGTGGTGGTAACACTCAAATCCTTGAAGAGGAGCTTTTGATGAATCATCCTCCTCATGACGACGTTAAAGACGCTCTAGCGGCTGCTATCGATGTATCTGTACCTCCACTACGTAAGAGGATAAACAAGAGCATGTCGAAGCGCTCAGAAGGGCTCACATCAAACTTTGGAGGGGTTAGGTACTAAATGTCTAATCAAGCTATTACAATGTACAAGGAGAGGGAGGATATTGTCCCCTTCCTTATAAAGAACTACGAGCTTTGGAAGTCTGGTCGGTCTGCTATGGAGTCTGAGTGGCAGAAGACTCAGAACATGATCTTTGCTACAGATGCTGCCCAGTGCGTTGGTGCTGAGGCTTCTAGTGATTGGAAGAATAACTCTACACGTGGTAAGATTGCACAGATAAGAGATAACCTTCATGCTAACTATTCTACAGCTATATTTGGCAACAGAAATTGGATCAAGTGGGATGCTGCTGGAAATACCCCTGATTTGGTAACAAAACGTAAAATCATAACAAGTTATATGCGTAACAAGTTAGAGTTGAACAACTTCGAGAAGGTTGTCAGCGACCTCTTGTACGATTATATCGACTATGGTGTTGCTTTTGCATCATGCTCTTGGCAAAACAGAGAGCGTGAGGTTGTTAACAAGTTCACTGGAAATAAGCATGTCATCACGGAGTATGTAGGGCCAGAAGCTCACAGACACTCACCTCATGACATTGTTATAAACCCAACTGCTAAAGATATCAAATCTTCACCTAAATTTGTCCGTGAGTTATTCACACTTGGAGAGGTTCTTGGTTCAGCTGAAGATATGCCTTATGACGAAGCATACCAAAAGTCTATAAACAATATACGAGAGATACGTAAGTGGGCTGGTGGACTTAGTGCTGATGATTGCCATAAGGATATTAACTACAGTATCCAGGGTTTCGGTGGATACCACGCATACCTCATGTCAGACACAGTTGAAGTAATCACGTATCACGGTGACATCGTAACTGCTGGCGGCACTCTTCAAAGGAATCGTCGTGTTGTGATTGCTGATAGAGCTGTTGTCCTAGTTAATGAACAAGCTGATCCTATGCCTAGCGGTACTTTTGTTAAGATGGCAGGTTGGAGAGATCGTCCTGACAATTTATACAGCCAGTCCCCGTTAGCTAAGCTTCTAGGACTCCAGTTCAGACTAGACAAGCTAGAGAATATTAAGGCTGATGCT
>JAHDBH010000174.1:1510-3181 GCA_020630495.1 Saprospiraceae bacterium | reverse complement strand
CGGGAGCACCGCCGATATTGATCACTTCTACGGCATTGTCAGCACAGACAGTGATATATCCACCCTCGGGCATATCGGGAGTATTGATCGTGAAGGTGGTGATCTCATTTCCAGCTGCGTCTACGATAGGATCAGTGACGTCCAGCGAGGCCGTACCATTGATGGTCACCGGTGGAGTGCCTATTTCCATCGCTACGATCGCAGAATCATTGAGATAATGACCAGGATTCCCGTCATCCTCTCTGTCGTACGGCCAATATCGAGTCGGATTGCCATCGCATGTAAGATCTGTATATCTCACCCCATTGTTACACGTAAATGCTGATATATCGAAATCAGTGAGATAGTTAGAAGATACATTAACTATACTCTCAATAGGGTTACCCATGAGTGGTCCACCACATATCCTGGTCAACTGTACTCGCACTGTGACGCTATCGACGGCTGCCCCAAGTCCCAGACCCGCTAGAGGGAAAGTACCTCCTACCAGACGTATGTCTGTGTCCGTGGTCTGAATCTCCTCGTAGTTATCATCACGAAGCCCATTAGCCTTTTCTTCATCAATGAATATCAACTGGCCAGAGGCAGCAGTAGGGACTAAATATTCTACGCCATCCACCATAGCAGACATCATATCCACCACACTATCAGCGCTAATCTCAATTGCTGGCTCACCTGCATGCTGTATCGTAATTGACTCAGCATAATACGGCATAGGAATCTCCAATGCAAAATCTTCAAATCCGATGAATGGTCTGAACTCTGTGCTAAAGCATCCGCTCATCGCCGTATTATCTGATACCAGCTTGAGCACGTACTCCGCAGAGCACTCGTCAATATATTCTATACGTGACTCCACACTTACCTCTGGCTTGACCATGGTGAAGTCTCCATTCCTCCTCGGGTTCGTACCTCCAGCACCTGTCGAAGTGCAAGCGCCAGGATTCCAAGTAAGTAAGGTTAAATTCGTCTCAAAAGATCCCGTAAACGTGGCTGGTAAAAATGGGAAATCGTCCCCAGCGGCATTTTGCCTTGGCACACAGACGATAGGTACTAAGAACTCCATGAAGAATGTATCTCCTACCATAATCTCTCCGTCAAGCGCATCCCAGAAAGCTGTGAGTCCAGCCTGGTCATCAACCTCATCGGCATCCGCTGGACATGGGTCTGAATAGCGATAATACAATAAACTACCATCAACGCGGTCAACAGAAAAACTTTGAAGAGGTGGCAGTTCTACAACATTACTCCCCGTCACACCTGGATGGTCATACTCGTAAAATTCAAAGCTACTTGCTGTGCTAGATCGCCCAGTAAAAATGCCATTTGTCAAGTCATCATTGTCATACACACTACCTGGTGTGCCGATAGCGCCCATATCAATGATCGTACCATCTGGGCGCTTCAGGGTAAAACTCTCTACGGTAGCTGACATCATATCAGGTATCATCACATCGCTTGCAGATCCTAATACGTCGCCATCGACATATCTGAGTGTAAAGTCAGCTACTCTAGTAGCTTCTTCTCGCAGGAGGCCTGATCGAGCAAAAATGAATGATCTCACCCGGATGGTATCTCCTGGGATGACCTTGAGCAAGTCATCAGCTGGTATATCTTCCTTGGCTACGCGCGTCTGTAGCGTCTTATCCGTAAATCCTGTAGTGACACGAC
>JAHDBH010000174.1:0-1500 GCA_020630495.1 Saprospiraceae bacterium | reverse complement strand
ACGACACACCTCGGCATCACTTCCGAAGGCAGTACAATTTCTAGAGTCATCTTCTGGATCAGATCTTGCCACTGCAAATCCACAGGCAGCCGATAAATTGCAATCACAACCTATGCATTCTTGCCCCACAAAAGCTAAAATGTCAAAGAGTGTGGTGTTGCCGCATTCAGGCGTATCAAGCGCCATATCAAAGGTAAAGTCAGCACTAGGCATGCCGAGCGGATCGCTGATGTCATAGCGGATGATTCTCACTCCCAATGTGTCAAACTCATTACTTATCTCCGTAGCTGCGGTACCATTGTACATGGCATTGCTCACGGTAATGTCGGCTAACTCAAGATTACGACCTGAGAACACCAGCGTAAGATTATAATCACCGCCCGCTGGGCAGGTCGCAAAATCATCAGCACCTGGTGTGATCGTAAGCACAGGCGATAGAGTACTCGTTACATCCATATCGCCTGGATCGACAATGCCATATTGACCAAAATCATAACCCTCATAGTCTACATTGCCAAACTCAAACATGTCCGGATTGTCAAACTCTGCGGTAGACTCATTCACGTACGGATCCAAGCCATCGTCATAAGTTCGGGTAATCCTGCGGCTATTTCTAGCGCAGTTATATCTCCAAAACATCTGCTGAGCTGTAAAATCGCATACGCCGCCGCCTGCGCCACAGCTGAGTCCACCACCGTCACAACTAGGTGATAGTTCTACGCGAAAAGTGATCATACCTCCAGGCGGGAGATCATCAAAAGTCCCGTCTCCATCTAAATCAGTAAGATCTCCAGAACCATCAACATCAACTCCTGAAGTGAGTCTATCAAAATTAACAAAGACTCTTGAGTCAGCATTGATGCTAAAGGTCTCTTCATTGATCGCAGCGGCAAATGCACCACCTGCTCCATCAATAAAATATGCGGAATCCAAGGTCAGAAAGTTTTGAGTACACATATCAATACTCCAATTGAGGCTCCACATATCACCCTTAATAGGCACCGTAGCATCGTTAGTGAAATTGACTTCAAGTACATAAGGAACTGGTCCACCCGTAGCAGGATCACAGAAAGAAGGCTCCTGAATAAACGTTGCCTCCAGAGTTCCATTAGTCGGGCCACCTGAAAAAAGATCCGTCAATGCATGCGTAACTACATCTGTACCATCCGAGCACTGCTCTCCCGCACAAAGTGTACGCACTGTCTGGATAGGATTGAGATTGATATCTACACATCCTGGGGCCTGGTAGCAGACTACCACTTCTATGCTCTCATCAGGCGTGAGGATGCCATCGCCACCAAATACATCTGGATCAGCATTTCCGTCTATGATCACATTGATATCACCTGTAGTGGCATCGAGATCTAGCGTCTGCTCCACACCGTTAACAGTGATAGAGCTCACAGATATGTTCTCATCAAATCCATAGTCGCTCAGCGTATACCCTACCTGTGTCACAGGTGCACAAGGTGTCAAGCTGGTAATGCGTGAAGTGACGCA
>JAHDBH010000173.1 GCA_020630495.1 Saprospiraceae bacterium | reverse complement strand
GACGGAAGTCCTAGACGATCGGCCTCTATAAAGTACTGCTCCGCCTCATCTGTACGCTTGAGATTCATGGCGATGGTGCCTTTGATGAGATGATAGTAAGCACGGTTTGGCTTATAGAGCCACTGAGGAAAGTAGGTCAGAGCCAGTCGCTTCTCCGCTCCCACAAAGTCCATGACCTGCATCTTCTGTGCAGCGGACTGGATGGTGCCTAGCAAGATGTACCCAACCGTAAGCGCCACACCGATCAGCAATACAGGAAGAGCGTACCAGAAGCTCTCCGTAAGCGCCAGCACCGTGCCACCAATCAAGAACAGCGCCATGAGCGCAAAGCGTACATATATAGGTATCGTAAACATCTAGTCAGTCTTTGTGTATGTGAGAATCTTGTTTCCGTAGGCAGCATGAATCTCAGCCCCTGGAAATCGCTTCAAAAATACATCATTCCAGTAGGCATCCGTAGCCTTACGATCATCTGCAAGCGTGTAGAGGCGATTATACATCAGCATACCACCAGGCCTCAGAGCGGTATCGAGAGCGTCAAGGTACGTAGTACTCTCCATCTCTGCTGGGATCACATCACTAGAAAATACATCCATCATGATCAGATCATATTGCCTCTCCGTGCTCATCACCCAGAGATAGGCATCGCCCTGATAGATCTCTATTGGCGCCTCGATTCTTGGCAAGGCGTACTTCGAGCACAGCTCTATGACCACAGGATCCAGCTCCACAGCCGTGTACTGCAGCACCAGATCATGCTTTCGCTCAAAAATCATAGGTATACTCCCTAGTCCTAGTCCTAGGAGCAGCACCTCATTTGCGCGAAAGCGCTCCGCGCCTAGCTTCTCTATGACTTGCCCAAAATTATCGTATCGCTCCTCGTAGCTGTAAATCGCCTCAGGAGTGTTGAGCAAATAACGCCCCTTCTTGTAGCTGATGTAGAGGTCTGGATTGTACGGCGAACTGCGACGCTCTAGGATCCACTCATGTACATAAGAAAGCGGCTTCTTCCACCACGCTATCAGTCCACCACTCAAGAGCTTTCCTTTTCCCAGCTACGGTAAGCAGCACTGCGCTCGTAGACGGCGCTGAGTATAGATCGATCCAGCTTTCCAAGCTCTAGATTTCTTCGTGCCATCACGATCTCGGCAACTTCGAGAGACTTCTCAAGCTTATAAGTCCGCAGCCCCGAGGGAGGGCCTCCCCAGCTGAAACTCGGCACAAAATTTTTCTGATAGCCACCCCCGTAGACATTGGCCGATACGCCCACGACTGTACCTGTGTTCCACATAGTATTGATGCCGCACTTGCTATGATCACCCATGAATAAGCCTACAAATTGCTCACCCGTGGGCACAAAGCGCTCCTCGGCGTAGTTCCAGAGGCGCACCTCAGCATAGTTGTTCTTGAGGTTACTGTTATTAGTATCTGCACCCAGATTGCACCACTCACCGAGCACACTGTCTCCCAGGTATCCATCGTGACCCTTATTACTGTAACCCATGAGGATGCTGCGACTGATCTCACCACCTACCGAGCAGACAGGGCCAATAGTGGTAGGCCCAGAGATACGAGCGGCCATCTTCACCTTGCTATGAGCGCCTATGCTCACGCAGCCTTGAAGTATGGCACCGTCGTGTATTTGCGCATCAGCGCCTATGTATATAGGACCATCTGTGGCATTGAGAATGCAGTGACCTAGCCGCGCTCCGGGCTCTATGAAGATCGACGATCGCTCCGTCACGCGGACGTGACTCGGTATCGCTATAGACTTACGATCGGAGCAGATCATGTCGTGGTCGCTGATGAGCTCTTCTTTGTTGTAGCGTGTCAGATCGGCCAACTGTGTGATCCGACGCACATCAGACTCCTCTAGCTCATAGCCCTTGATCTGATCTATATCTTTCTCTTCCAGCAGATTGCGCAGTGCCGCATCATCAAGCTTCGTAGCGATGAGCTCTCCATCAAGGAGTATGGCTTCATTGAGCTCTAGATCGGCGATGATATTGCTCAGGCGAGCTGTGGGCAGTACGCTAGCATTGACGACCCAGTTCACCTCTGCGACTTGCATAGGATACTTGGTCGATAGATAGTCTTGTGTAATGTAGGAAGCTGAGACGCCGAGCCACTTTTCCCACTTTTCCTTGATGGTCAGTATGCCTATCCGTATCTCAGCTACCGGTCGTGTATAGGTGAGAGGCAGGAGCTGCGTCCTGATATCATCATCAAATAGGATCAGATTGTGCATGGGCCTGGCTCATGCGGCATGGGAAATTTACTGCTCGTTTTTCTCCCGCTCAGCGCCGCTCTTGGTAAGTCGGCTCTTGCCAAACTTCTTGGTGAACTTATCAATCCTTCCGGCCGTATCGACAAATTTCATCTTACCAGTGTAAAATGGATGCGACTCGCTAGAGATCTCTAGCTTGATGAGAGGATACTCATTCCCGTCCTTCCAGGTAATAGTGTCTCTGGAATCAGCGCAGGACTTACCGAGAAACTCATAGTCACACGATACGTCTTTGAATACGACAGTTCTGTAATTATCTGGGTGGATTCCTTGTTTCATGACCTTGTCTTTCTAAAATTTTAGGGCTGCAAAGATAGCAACTTCCGCTCAATTCTCCTAGTCCTTACTGGATCAGCAACCGTAGGGAGCGTCCGCGACACTTCAGCTCCTATCCGCGGATTGACCACCATACGCCAACTCCCTTGATAGAGCATCTCATGCCACGGGCTCAAGTGTGTCATTGGCTAGTGGCTATGGCTTCTGGGACTTTCGTCCAAATGCGTCTGTACGCCAGGAAAGAAGGCATCCTGATAATGCTGCATCTCCGCCGAGGCTCCTGCATGCAGTACCACACTGATGACATCATAGCGCAGTTCGCCCGTGTGACCTGCAGCGATCAAGTAAGCATTGGCTGCATCAGCCAAGCGCTTTTGCTGAGATGCTGTCACTGACAGCGCTGGATCACCGTAGTAGTCGTAGCTCCTGGTCTTGACCTCCACAAAGACCACTACTCCACCCTGCCTGGCAATAATGTCCACCTCCGCGCGCTTCCATCGCCAGTTTTGCTCTAGAATCTCATAGCCCTGTGCATGCAAGTAAGCTGCCGCTTGAGCTTCTCCCATATCACCTATTTCTCTTTTGCTTCTTGACATCACTTTACTATGTCGAGAGATGGGCGATTGTGACCGATGGACATGAA
>JAHDBH010000172.1 GCA_020630495.1 Saprospiraceae bacterium | reverse complement strand
GGCTGGAACATCCTAGACAACGATGGTGCACTACCTGCTCGCCATAGAGCGCTGTGCTTCGTCAGTGAAGCCTTTCGACAACAAGCGGAACACCTGACGCTATCGCAGCTTTCACCTATCCATCGAAGCCGAATGCATGAAGTGGGTTAAATGAGATCCTCTTATGTTTACTTTCTTAATCAGAGCACCCACCCGAAACCTATGAAAGACGCTAGATTCCCCAAGCTCACGCATGACCAGGTTGAGCGCCTACGCGCGCATGGAAGTATAGATCAATATGAGGAGGCTACAAACATCTTTTTAATGGGTGATAATCTGTATGATTTCTTTGTCATATTGCAGGGTTCTGTCAAGATACATGATCCGACTAGTAGCCTGATCATTGTTAATCATGGCAAGTATGAATTTACAGGGGACAGCGGAATGCTATCAAATAGAGCCTCTCTCTTTAATGCCGAGGCGGCAGCAGGCACCGTGGTACTTAGGATCCATTCAGGCAAACTGCAATCCATCATTTCAGAGAATGCTGATATCAGTGATATACTCCTTAATGCATTTCTACTCAGACAGCAGAAGGTACTGAATGAAATCTCTGGCGGCCCCAAACTCATCGGCTCTGGAAAGTCTCCCGAGATCTATAAGTTCAGGGACTTTATGGAAAAAAATCACATCTGGCACACTTTTCTAGATATTGATACGGATACGGATGCTCTAGAACTGCTCAGTCATTTTCAATTAGATAAAGATGACTTGCCTATATTGATCAATAGCAGTGGAAAGCTATGCAAGCAGCCCACCATAGATCAGCTAGCACGACACAGTGGTGTGCTGATGGACTTTGAAGATAAAGTATTTGATGTACTCGTCATAGGGGCTGGACCAGCTGGATTAGCTGCAAGTGTCTACGCTGCCTCTGAAGGTCTAGGGGTAGTCACCATAGATGGTGAATCTCCAGGAGGACAAGCCGGAAAGAGCTCTAAGATAGAAAACTATCTCGGGTTTCCCACCGGAATATCTGGCGGCGAATTAGCTAACAGGGCCTATATACAGGCACAGAAGTTTGGCTGCAGCATATCTATTCCTCACAGCGCAACAGATCTTTCGCACGATGGCGATTGCTTTACGGTGATGGCGACCAATAATAAAACCATTAGAGCTAGATCCGTCATAGTGGCTACTGGGGCCAAGTATAGACGACTACCCGTAGAAAATTTAGAGAACTACGAAGGTAGCGGCGTATACTATTCTGCCACTGGCATGGATGTGCACTCTTGTAAGGATCAAGAAGTGGTGGTAGTCGGAGGAGGCAATTCAGCTGGCCAAGCCGCTATGTTTCTAGCAGATCACGCAAGCCTAGTTCATGTAATGATTCGAGGTAATGATCTAGGGAGCAAAATGAGTGATTATCTGGTGCAGCGTCTACGCGCCTCGGACAAAGTGAAGATTCACCTCAGCACGCAAATCACCGAGATGCGTGGCGCTCATCACCTCGAGTCCATCACGGTAGCCACTGGAGTAGAGAATAGACGTATGGATATTTCAAATGTGTTCTCATTTATCGGAGCCTCACCGCAGACCTCATGGCTTGGTAAACATGTCGCCATGGATGATAAGGGATTTATAGTGACGGGTTCAGATCTGAGAGATGCGTATACACACATGCTCATGGGATATATTAATCGCGATCCCGCGGCATATGAATCTAGTATTGCGGGCCTCTTTGCAGTAGGTGATGTGCGGCACAATAGTGTGAAGCGGGTCGCCTCTGCTGTCGGAGAAGGCTCTGTGGTCATAAGCAAAATCCATAGATATCTAGCAGAGCGCTCGTGATGTCACCCACAGCCCATTCCTACTATCTTTGCGCGCTCAAACTATAAGATACAGACATGAAATTTGATCTAATTGTATTGGGCTCGGGCCCTGGAGGATATGTAGCGGCTATCAGAGCGTCCCAGCTGGGGATGAAAGTGGCCATCGTGGAGCGTGAGTCACTGGGCGGTATCTGCCTCAACTGGGGCTGCATACCGACTAAAGCTCTGCTGAAGAGCGCCCAGGTATTTGAGTACATATCGCATGCCGAGGACTACGGTATCACAGTGGGAAAGAGCACTGCTGACTTCAGCAAGATGATAAAGCGTAGCCGCGACGTGGCAGGTGGTATGAGTAAGGGTGTGCAATTCCTCATGAAGAAAAACAAAATCACCGTACTCATGGGCACGGGCAAGCTGGAACGCGGAAAGGCCCTCTCTGTCACGGATGCTGATGGTAAGACCGAGAAGCACCTGGCAGATCATATCATCATCGCCACGGGTGCCAGAGCCAGATCTCTGCCCAATGTCCAGATCGACGAGAAGAAAATCATCGGCTATCGCCAGGCCATGACGCTCGACAAGCAGCCTAAGAAAATGGTCGTAGTGGGCGCTGGGGCTATCGGTGTGGAATTTGCCTATTTCTACAATAGTATAGGTACAGACGTCACCATCGTGGAGTATCTCGAGCAGGGTCTCGTGCCGCGCGAGGATAAGGATGTGAGTAAAGAGCTCGGTAAGGTTTTCACCAAAAAGGGAATTACCGTCATGGGCAATAGCGCCGTGCAAGGTGTGGACACCAGCGGAAAGGGATGCAAGGTCACGGTCAAAAGCCGAAAGGATGATAGCGAGACAGTCATCGACTGCGATATCGTACTCAGCGCAGTAGGCATCCAGCCCAATACAGAAAATATAGGACTAGAAGCACTAGGCATCAAAACTGACAAAGGCCTCATAGAAGTTGACGAATACTATCGTACCAGCGTCCCAGGTATCTATGCCATAGGTGATGTGACACCAGGTCAGGCACTTGCTCATGTAGCCAGTGCAGAAGGAATCACCTGCGTAGAAGCCATCAAGGGACATCATCCCCAGCCTATTGACTACAATAATATCCCAGGCTGTACTTACTGCTCACCAGAGGTGGCAAGCGTAGGATATACAGAAGCGGCCGCCAAGGAAGCTGGCTATAAAGTCAAGGTGGGTAAATTCCCATTTTCTGCTAGCGGAAAAGCGAGCGCATCAGGTGCTAAAGAAGGATTTGTCAAGGTCATCTTTGATGATAAATATGGCGAATTTCTAGGAGCGCATATGATAGGCGCCAATGTCACAGAAATGATCGCCGAAGTGGTAGCTGCGAGAAAACTAGAGACTACAGGTCATGAAATCATCAAGGCCGT
>JAHDBH010000171.1:1506-3211 GCA_020630495.1 Saprospiraceae bacterium | reverse complement strand
GACGGTCAATTACTGGCTGCCACAAGGAATATCAATAAGTTTTACCGACACATACAATAATACATGGACCAATCAGAAGAGCAATTTTTCACAGAGCGTACGGAGCTCTCTGGCCTGCAGGAGCAGATCCAGAAGATCCAGGAGGAAATAAGGAAGGTCATCGTGGGTCAAGACAAGATGGTGCAGCTTCTCGTAGCATCCATTCTTGCTGGCGGCCACGTATTGATAGAAGGAAATCCTGGACTGGCAAAGACTCTCACAGCTAAGTTACTATCACGAAGTATCGACGTGGAGTATAGTCGTATACAGTTTACTCCTGACCTGATGCCGAGTGATGTACTGGGAAGTAGTGTATTTAATATGAAGACGAGTGATTTTGAATTTAAGCCAGGACCGATATTTTCTCAGATCGTCCTCATAGATGAGATTAATCGTGCGCCGGCTAAGACGCAAGCGGCTCTTTTTGAAGTGATGCAGGAGAGACAGGTCTCGATGGATGGTACTACCTATAAAATGAAGGATCCATTTATCATTATCGCCACCCAAAATCCTGTGGATATGGAAGGCACATATCAGTTGCCAGAGGCGCAGATGGATAGATTCTTGATGAAGATCAAGGTGGGCTATCCAAGTATGATGGAGGAAACTACTATCCTGCGCCGCTGGCATCAAGGTGGTAATAAGCATCAGCTCGCTGACATACAAGCCGTACTGTCTGGAGCAGATGTCGTGAGCATGAAAGAGAAAGTGCGCCTCTGTCGTATAGAAGATCGCTTGCTCGAATATATCGCTCAGCTCGTGCATCGCACCCGCAGCCACGTGGATATCTATGTAGGTGCATCACCACGTGCAAGTCTGGCGATCCTTATGAGCGCTAAGGCTATAGCAGTCATGCGGGGTCGAGATTTTGTATCACCTGATGATATACTGTATGTGGCTGTACCTGTGCTAGGTCACAGAATCGTCCTTACTCCTGAGAAAGAGATGGAAGGATCTACTCCAGAGAAAATCATCGACGAATTAATTAAATCAGAGGAAATTCCTCGTTGATGGGCTGGTATAAATCGCTATATATTCGATACCGCTTTTTCATCGCACTGAGCGTAGTGGTTGCTATTTTTTTTGTGGCAGCTTTTGTTCCATGGGTGGGGGCTTTCGCCCAAATGTGCATGTGGTCCTTTTTTCTACTCTGCGTGATTGATCTTGTATTGCTCTATGGTACGGGAGGGCGCTTGCACAGTGAGAGAAATGTCACGGATAAGCTTTCTCTAGCAGATCCCAATCCGGTACACATACATATCACCTCTAGTTATAAAATTCCAGGTAGTGTAGTTCTCATCGATGAACAGCCGATACAGTTCCAGGCAAGAGACATGCGCTGGGAGTCAACCGTGACTACAGGGGGAGATACGACGATCACTTATCACATCACGCCATATCGCAGAGGCGAATACCACTTTGGGGCCATACGTGCTTTTTTCTTTACCAAGATTGGATTTTTCAGGAGGCGATTTACAGACGATGCTCCGCAGATGGTCAAGGTGTATCCAGGCTATCTGCAGCTGAGAAAGTACAGACTTGCTGCCATGACCCATAGACTTCAGGATCTCGGTATCAAGAAGATCAGGCGGCTGGGTGATACCATGGAGTTTGAGCAGATCAAAAAGTATGTCAGCGGCGATGATCCTAGAAAGATCAACTGGAA
>JAHDBH010000171.1:0-1406 GCA_020630495.1 Saprospiraceae bacterium | reverse complement strand
AACTCATTTGGCCGAAAGGCCGCTACGTGTTAAATATCCTCTAAACCTGAAGCTCAGGAGTCAACAAATACGGCTAAGCTCCGTATTATTGACACACAATCATAAGAAAATCTATCCTCATGAAAAATTACTTGCTCTTACTTCTCTGCGTCGTGTCTCTTGGTATCGTATCATGTGATGAAGATCCACCAGTAGTCGAGGACCTTGTCTATGCTGGTGACAACGCAAATTCTCCTGTACTGCCGCCTGGAATCTACGAGTTTGCAGCGCGATTTCCTGCCAGCTTTACAGATGACTTCACAGGTCAGACGCTAGAGTCAGTAGATATCAATCTTTATGAGATCCCTGCCGTCCTCGAGCTGCGTATCTATGGTGCTGGCAGCGCGACAGCTCCAGGATCAGTGCTGTATAGCGAGGTCATTACAGACAATGTTGTTGCCAATTCTCGCAATTCTATTTTTCTGCGTGATCCTATAGAGCTGACCGATCAGGAGCTCTGGATCAGTGTACGAGCAAGCCAGTCTGTGGAGCAGCAGGTCATGGGCTGTGATGCAGGTCCCCGCGATCCTAATGGCGACCGCTTCTTTGCGAGTGACGGGAGCAATTGGACTACCTTCAATGCCTTTGCCAGTCCAGAAAGCATCAACTGGAATATCATAGGTCGTCTGAGTGACTAGACGATCACTGACTTACTCTTGATCTAGCAGTGTGTGCAGTATCTGGGCTATGAGCATGACTAGTGCGCAGCCGATAAAGTTGAGCCAGAGGTAGGCGATATTAAGTATTCCTAGCTCTGAGAGTGTGATGGTTGTGATCACCACGACCTCTGCGATAATGGCGGCGATCAAGACAGGGATAGGGCGTACACGCTTCATGAAGAAAGCTACCATGAAGATGCCAAGGATCGTCCCATAGAAGAGTGAGCCGATGATATTAACCGCTTCGATCAGATTTTCGAATAGGCTGGCGGTGCTAGCAAATATCAATGCGATGACGCCCCACATGATCGTGAAGGCTTTGCTCATCTTGAGATAGTGTGCGTCGTCTTCTGAGCTGCGGATATTGCGTTTGTAGATATCCACGAGCGTGGTGGTTGCCAGAGCATTGATCTCTGAGGCTGTGCTCGACATGGCTGCGCTAAATATCACAGCGAGGAGCAGACCTACAAGGCCTATGGGAAGATTGCGCGTGACGAAGTGGATGAATACATAGTCAGCGTCTTCGTCGTCATTTTTATCATCAGCTTGCATGATGAGCTGCTTAGCTTCTGATCGCTTTGCGAGGTCAGCCGCCAGAGCGTCTTGCACACGCAGCTTATCTGAGGCGATTCGCTGCTCGTCTCCTGTCTTGAGGCTTTGGATGAGATCTGCTGATGCGAGTTCTTTGATCTGGTAGATTTCTTGATG
>JAHDBH010000170.1 GCA_020630495.1 Saprospiraceae bacterium | reverse complement strand
ATAGTCAGTTATTTACACATTACAGGTATGTGTAATATATCAAGAATCGAGCCAGATTTTGCCACCTTGGCGGTCTGTATGTGTGCTCCTATGATGTTTGACAAGTGGAGTTGGGGCCTTTCGGCCAAATTGTCTACGTGGCTCGCACAGATACATGACTCACATGCATATGGCGTAGTCGTTCTCTACGCTTCGTCATTTTTTTGATCAGACATTTCTCTATTTTGGACCTGTTTATTATCTTCACCAATGTGTGCTTGGGAGCATGAGACGTGTGGTGGCGGAGTGCCAAGTGCCATTTCTTATGTCTGTGTTATAACAAAAGTTATATACTCGTCAGCTATCTGGTTTTGACATTTGACCCGAGCGATAAAACCATACACACATACAAAACTCCACCCTATGTCTACGCGAAGAACTCAACCAGGTCTGCACAATCCATCCATACCGCGACTCGATCCGATGTCTCTGTTCGGGCCGATCGATCAAGATGACCTGCAGCTGCTATATGATGCATCGATTACGGAAAGTATGCTTCAGGTCGGCCGAGAAAACTACTTAGACTCTAAGTTAAGTCCTGAGAAGTATGTGTCTTCAACTCATGATTTTCGGCTAGCTGTCTTTAATTTCTATAAGTATAAGGACAACTATGATAACTCGAGCGACAATACTACAGGAGCACCGACACCTGTAGAGGATTGGCGTATGATCTACTATCCTATTAAGTATGCTATCCACAGTAGTGATTTAAAGGCAAATGCGGCTAACAAAGAATGGAGAGATAAACTGCTCGAAAAGGCGAGTAGAAACGGAAAGTTTGTCTACACAATCTGCAGTAAAGATGGCGCCAACTATGTAGAGGAGGAATTGACGGAAGCAGAATATGTCAGTGCTGTGATGAAGGCGCCATATTCTATGGCCATGCAGATACTCTACAAGCTAAGGCCACAGACGTTCAATAGGCCTACACCTTCAAGCAGTAATTTCCACTTGAAAAATATGAGGGTTGGGGATGACAAAGCTGGCTTCCAAGATGGGATAGCAATGGCCAACTTTGGTGATCCCTGTCCTAAGTTCTGTCCAGGAGGCCAGTCGCCGGGACAGTGATATTATGGTCGTACTTATCAATAAAATAGCTTGATGTTTCAATCAGACGATTAGTAGAACATAAATTAGTATTTGTTAGCCTCACCCTGAAAAATTCTTTCACGATTAAATACGATTATCATGAGTCAATCGCAAGACGAATATTTAATTCTTTCACTTCCACTGGGAACAATCAATACAGACACTTTAACTCTCATACGAAACTCATCGATCACTCCTGAGATGCTAAGTCATGGAAAGGCTCACTGTGAGAAAAGTCCCATTGATTCGGATATATTCAGGGCTGTCACGTATAATTATAGAATTGCAATCAAGAATTTCTATCATTACAAAGATAATTACGATCATAGCAATGGTGATACCTCCGTAGATGACTGGCGTATGATCTATCATATGATTAAGTATGATACCACTCATGATGATTGGCGTGTAGCTCTTTTGGCAAAGGCTAGAGTAGGAGATGAATTTGTATATTATAAGAGAGGTCGAGATGGTGTTGATATCCCAGTATCATGCACAGAGGAAGAATATATAGCATACCTCAATGAATACCCCTACAGCATGGCAATGCAGTTAGTATATGATGGTCAGCTGATGACGGATAATTTGCCGACTCACGAGGGGTCAGCATTTATACCAAAAGGACTCGTCGATGATATAAGCACAGTGGAATCAGTAGCCATCATGAATTTTGGTAGGCCGTGCAAGCCATACTGTCCTGTGTCACAGCTGGCTTCAGCATCTACAAGCCATAGTCAATCTAGCTAGCCTGTGGAGGCACTGAGAACACTACTTCAGGACTACGCTGAGATGCCGCTATATCAGATAGTGATCCTATTTGGTACTCTCATGGCTATCTCTTCCTTTAGGCGACGTGGGTGGAATGTCCCTGGTCTGATGCTTGTGATAGCTGCACTCGTGGAGATCGTCATACGTCCACTACTTGATCTCTTCAGGATAGACTATGTGCTGATGCTCAATTGCTATGCTGCCATATTGCCTTGTTGTGCAGCCTACTACTTGATAGATCGGAAATTGCCTAGAGCCATTGTGGTTGCTACCATGATAGTTATATACTATGGGTCATTCTTGCTAGTGGACGTGCGTGTATGGTTTCATACCACAGCTTATCTTGCCCTCCTGATCATAGTGGCAGCAGTAGCTGTGTGGTACTTGGATCAATTATCGCGGCGATTATACCGTATAGAAGATATTGCCTGGTCGCGGGTAGTGGTGGCTATTGGTTTTTTACTTTTTGTGAGTTGTAGCTTCACCTTGTTTGCTTTTTATATGGAGATCGTTGCCTCTACGCTTATCAGTATATTTCTGCTCTTGATAGAGCTGGGAAATTTATTCATGTTTGCCTCATGGATGATTGCTTCAGTGCTTGAGGCAGAGGAAATGAGTCCATCCCGTCAGTTTATCCGTCGGCTATCAGCCACTAAATCGAGTACAAATGACGGATGAGTTAATGCAAAAAATCTTGTTTAGCTCTTTCGTGGTGCCACTGATCATGGCGGTAGCCATCGCGAGATTCTTCATCATGTACAGCAAAAAGCGCTACGAGCACGAGCTAGCTGTAAGTGAAGCTGCACTGCGTGAAGAGCGTATGCGGAGCGAGGAGCAGCAGCGGCTCCAGCAAGAAAAAGACCGCATAGCTTCTGAGATGCATGATGATCTCGGTGGAGGCTTGACAAAAATCAATTATCAGATCCAGCGTCTCATGCGTCAAGTAGATTCTACCACGGAGTCTTCACAGCTACAGAGCATAGGAGAAGAAAGCGCCACCTTGATCAATAACATGAAAGAAATCGTCTGGGTGATGAATTCTAGCTATGATGACATCTCCTCTATCGTCACTCGTATGAGAAACTACGCCTCGACTTTCCTCGAAGCCGTGGGCGTACAGAGCAGTGTAAGGCAGAGCAGTGAGATGCCAGATGGTGTCATCAGTGGAGAAAAGCGACGGGATCTGTGGCTTATCTACAAGGAAGCGCTCAACAATGTAGCCAAGCACAGCAAAGCCTCTGCCTGTAGGGTAGATCTGAGCTGGAGCAATGACCAGATGATCATTTCGATCGTAGACAATGGTGTGGGACTGAGTGACGGCGAGCA
>JAHDBH010000169.1:1296-3265 GCA_020630495.1 Saprospiraceae bacterium | reverse complement strand
CCATGGTAGAGGTGTCCATGACCATCGTGTCATTAGGTCCTGTGGCGGTACCAACTGCGATGTTACTGAATGGTCCATCTTCTGGGCCGCAACCTGAGACGTTCACCGTGAGCAAGATCGCTCCTTTGTCTCCCACTGGAAGATCATCTCCTCCTGTAAGAAGATTTACATCGGCATCGCCATCGTATGCTGGCGAATTCACTGTGAAGTCATCACTCGTAAGACTCGTCACCTCTGATGCACATGGTGCTGGGAAGGCCGCTACGAGATCATCAGTCACTTGTAGATCTGTTAAGAGCGTATTACCAAGGTTCTCTACGTTGATCTCAAAGACTACATCAAAGCTACCGTCCTCATTTTGAGCAACCTCAACTACTCGCTTAGCGAGTCCAAGTACTGGAGCGGAAATCACGCTCACCGTGATGATACAGCTATCAGTGTTTCCACATTCGTCAGTAGCGGTCAGTACGACTGCCACATCTCCTGCGTCTGCTTCTGTAAAGTCCATCTGAGAGATGGTGAATACAAGGTCATCTGCAGCAGTGCAATTATCCGTAGTACCGCAGTCTAGATCATCTATGCTAATACTCGCCGTACCGTCTGCATCCAAAGTCAGATCAAAATCAGCACAGCACACAAGCTCTGGAGCTGTCATATCCTCAAGCGTAAAGCTCGCATAGCAAAGTGAGGTGTTGCCTGCTGGATCCTCGGCAGAGAATTCATATATCTCTGTCACCGTGGATCCACAGCCACTGATCGTATTGATCACTCGGGACGTGAGAGTTACATCACCGTCGCAGTTATCCGTAGCAGACACCATATCGAGCCATGCAGCGCGCTCAGCGACTTCGTCCTCACAGGTCACTGTGATATCATCTGGACACGTGATCATAGGCGCTTCTGTATCTTGTATGATAACCCAGAAGCAACAGGTATCCGTGAGGAGACCATTCATGTCTAGGTCTTCTGTTTCTATAGAGTAATAGCACACCATAGTGCTGTCTAGCTCAAATGTCTCACCACTTGCATCATCATCACCACTTGCGATGACCATACCAGCATTGTCTAGCAATGCGTAAGTCACTGCAACTGGGCAGTTTTCAAAGTTATTGAGCAGGCTCAGTTTACCATCTGGCGCGGTCCATGTACACATGCCTGGATCTGCGGCTGCAGTGATCTGATTACCTGGGCAGGTCAGAGTAGGTAATTGCGTATCAATTACCTCTATGACAAAGCTGCATTCACTCGTGTTACCTGATGTGTCAGACACCTCATATGTGATTTCATATATACCTACTGCTAGCGGACTTCCTGAGATAGGGCCGGCCGTCTGGATTACCGTGTCTACAGCGCAATTGTCAGAGCCAATAGGCGCACTCCATGTGGCATTGGACTCGCATACATCTGCGTCAGCAGCAATTGTCAGAGTATCAGATGGGCAGTTGAGGAAAGTCGGCAGCTGATCATCTACTACGACAATGGTGATCGTACACTCAGCGGTATTGCCACTAGCGTCCGTAATTGTCCATGTCACATCAGTACTTCCTACAGGGAACGTTGCTCCAGCGAGTGTCATGGAACTTGGCGCCACGGTGTAGTCATGAGTGAGCGAGCTGTCTGCGCAGTTATCAGATGCTGTAGGATCAAATCCTTGACCGAGCATAGTGAAGCTGCATACGCCCATATCAGCACTCTGAGTCAGTCCAGATGTGGGGCAAGTTATTGTAGGATCCTCGGAGTCTTCTACAGTGATCATTACAGAGCAGCTGACTTCATTTCCAGCACTGTCGGTGGCTGTCCATGTTACTACTGTGGTCCCTGTCGGGAAAATGGCTCCATCTAATGTCGTAGAATCGTCTGCTGAGGCGAAGTCATGTGTGATGGCTAGAATGCCACAGTTATCCATGGCAGTGGCATCAAGGTCAGCACCCATTTGCGCGAAAGCGCACTCACCCGCGTCAGCATCTAC
>JAHDBH010000169.1:0-1286 GCA_020630495.1 Saprospiraceae bacterium | reverse complement strand
CTGTGATAGTGACTGATGCTACACAAACTGCTGAGTTTCCTGCACTATCGGTGACTGTAATTAACACCTGTATAGGACTCATCTGGGCATCAGAAGAACTGAAGATCAGAGTGTCCACGCTGGTCATGCCACCATCAGTGCTCAGGGTGATACTGTCTATACCACAGTTATCCGTGCTCAGTCCTGCAAGTGCCGCAATACCCACGCCAGCGGCACAGTCCGCATCAGCAAACACTGTCACGTCAGCACATACCGCAATCGGTGCTTCCTTATCATTTATAATCACAAGAAACTCGCAGGTGTCTGCATTTCCAGAGGCATCCGTCACGCGGACCTTCACCATAGTAGTGTCAATCTCAAAGAATGTACCTGAAGGATTATCCTCGGTCCATGGATCATCATTGAGCATGTACTCTATCAGGATTTCTTCTGTAGGGGTGCAGTCATCTGTAATCTGCAGATTGGGCAGGTTGATGGTCGCTCCGCACCAGCCAAGGTCGTTTTCGAATACTAGATCTGCAGGACAAGCAAATGATGGAGCCAGTGTGTCTGGCAAGATACTGACAGTGATACTATCTGACTCGGTGCAAAGACCTTGGCATGTAGAATCAAGAGTGTAGATGAATGTAACTTCCATGCCAGCATCCGCAGGATCAGGGGTGTACGTGAGCAGGGATGAAGTATCATCTGACAGAGAACCTTCGCCTGTCGTCACCCATGTGCCACCCACAGTGTCTGGACTGACTGTAGCGCGTATCGTTATCGGCATACCTATGCAAGCTGAGACGTCCCCTACGACATCCACGCTAGGACAAGCGATGATAGGAAGTACTGCCATCACAGATTCGCAGATGCAATTTGTCTCGTCGCTCGTTGCTACAGTGACGCCATTTCTAGGATCACATACATCCGCAAACTCACCCGATATCATAGCGCTATCCCCAGCTGCTATGGGTCCTACGACGGTAAGGCGCTCGACAGCCCCGTCAAGTGGCAATCCAGCATCGTCATTGCAGAAAAACTCGATGAACAGTGAATCACCGTCTGGTAGATCCACGCTATCAATCTTGACGAATCCCGCATAGGAGAGGCCATCAGAATTGGATACGAGCTTCATGTCTACAAAGCTGGGTATGGATTTTTTCAAGAGGTACTGTGCTTCTCCCGCACCAGTAGTGGTCTGGAGACTATTACATACACCACTCGGCTCAGTCTGGCACGCAATCTGCTCTACCGTGGCGACACCTCTAAACTCAACAGTACTCAGGATGTCGCAACCAGAACCT
>JAHDBH010000168.1:2267-3312 GCA_020630495.1 Saprospiraceae bacterium | reverse complement strand
CATAGCGTAATTCGCTAAGGCTATGAAAGCTCGAGCTGATACTATGACTGTATTGATCATGACTATAGCCCAAACTGGATTGGAGATTGGCCGAAGGCTCAGATACACCATTGGAGATCACGTCAGAGTAGCCTAAAAAGTCCGTTGTCTCGAAACATTCAGAGAAGGCTACCTGATCTGAAGGTGGTTGATTGATGCAAAAGACACACTCGGTTGATAAAGCAGGAAAATAGCGGAATTCCACTCTACCATCAAAGTAGGAGCAGTAAGTGTAAGTGCCGTAATCACCTAGTCCTAGTAGTTCACAAGAGATAAAATTGCTGTCTCGTGGTACTGATACCACATCCACTCCGCAGATGACCTGATAGAGATTATCACTGAGAACACTGAACTCTGGAAAGCAGTAAATTACATCAGCGCAGCGAGCCTCATCTCTATCTCCATTTCGATAGAGGAATTCTTCAAGTTCAGATCCAAAGAAGCCTGGAAAATTATCTATGTTGATGATCCCATTACGCACCTGCGCTTGTAGAACTGCAATATTCATCGACCTGATATCACAAGGTTCATAATCAAATGGTAAGCCTAAATCTGGAATATCGAGAAAATCGTCCCACTGAAAAGGACAGATGATCTCATCAGTTATAGGAAATTTGCAATCAATGTAGTAGCAGCCATTCGGCAAGATGCCTGCCGCATTGGATCTACCATTAAAAGCACTAATATGAAAAGTTACGGTCATGCTTGCAAGACAAACTATCACTCGATCACAGTCAGGCCATCTGCTTACGTGGGATAAGCGCCTTGCTCCAATTGCCTGATCAAGGAGACCCGTTGCCATCATATAGCTTATGAGGTGTTTGTACACGCCTACTTTCATGGATTCCGTGCCAAAAGATTCCCAGTCTACACTTTGCTCACCGCATGTGAGACGAGCCGCGCATGGGAAGTTCCGTGTGTCATTCCTATCTATCTCTGGTTCGCTCAATATCGTATCGAGCACAACACTATCACAAGATCTCGTCAATACACAAGTCTTAAGCGA
>JAHDBH010000168.1:0-2257 GCA_020630495.1 Saprospiraceae bacterium | reverse complement strand
ACACTATCACAAATACACATAAGCGACTCTATATACTCCAGATGCTGTATATCTAGGGGTTTACTACCTACGTAGAATCCTCTCTCATAATAGCACGAGTCATCCATAATGCCAATTTTATGACCTGAACCACTCTCAAGACCATAAATAGCGTAGTCTACAACAGCTTGTCCATTAGTCGATATCGGAAGTAACTCTACACTATCTAGAAAGACTTTAATTTCATCACATCGTGTAGGATTATTTATTACAAAATGTGCTTCTCCGTTATTAAAACCTATGCAAGGTTTTATTATATCATTTACTTTGAGAGCAAGGCTGAGTACCTCTGCACTCGCCTGCACAGCACAGCCACTTGTATCGCTCACCCAAACTTTATAATATCCTGGGTTCAAATCATATCGGAAATGTCCTGTGTCCGTGCCAGCCCATGTGATGGACACATCTCCTACGCCTCCTGATACCGTGGCTTCCAAGATTCCCTCACCATAGCAAGCAGTATCGTTCTGCATGCTGACATCAAGCGAAGCGCTTACCTCATAGCATACGGTCTCTTGTGCTCCACAGTAGTCCGTGATCGTAACACAGTAGCTGCCAGGCTCTAGGTCCATAAGGGTAGTCTGGCAGGCACCGAGACAAGGACTATCATCATCCCATGCGATATCATACGGTTCCACACCACCACTGATAGTGATCATAATCTCACCTGCCCCATCACCAGGGCAAGTACTTAGGATACTATGGTCAGTGATGGTGAGTGGAGTATCTGGAGAGATTTCAACTACATCTATACAAGTTGCATCACTGCAGCCTGTGACGGATGAGCTCACTGTGACGCAGTAGGTGCCAGCAGATAAGTTCATTCTCTCTGCCTCGACGCCAGAGCTGGCGGTGCTATCATCCCAGATATAGTCAAAGCTTGCCGTGGAGCCACCGTCTGCTGGCGTTATAAAAATCAATCCTACATCTACTGTGCTACATGTAGGATCACTGTAATAATAGCTCACTATGCCTCCTAGCGACTGCAAGCTGATGGTATCTCTTGCTGTACATCCTATAGCATCGGTCCACGTGATGGTGTACACGCCACTAGGTAGATTGCTCATTCTTGACCAGCCGAAGCTAGGACTATTGGGGATTGTATCGCCATTCTGATTAGTCCATATACCAGTGTACGGTGGTGTACCACCACTAAAACTTCCCGAGAGATATCTTATAGCACCATCGTCCGTATTACAATCAGTGGGATCAGTCAGCAAGGGAATTCCATCGTAGTAGAAATCATTACATAAATCATCGATCACATAGCATGACGATACACTACAACAGAATGCATCCGTAACTGTGACGCAATACGTACCAGGTGCTAAGTCGTTTCGTGGGTTGCCCGTAGCACCATCATCCCATATATAGGAGGGTATACCAAGAACATTTTCTAAGGAGATATCAATGACACCTGTCGATTGATTAGAACCAAGACTCCCAGTAATATGGACAGAGTCCACTGTAAAGCAGCCAGCAACATCCACAATTACATCGGGGTCACCAGGGCAGAGGCAATTGTTGCACAGCATAGTAAAGCGGTGTAAAGAATCGACTCGTCCAGTGAGCCCATCTGGATTATACCAGTCATCCGCGTCATCATTATCTGCTATCCTGTGCGGCATGCGCAGTGTTTCCTCATCGAGAGGAAATCTGAGAAGTGGATTGCCACCGGCATCGCTTCCGCGAAAATGCAGTACAACCTCCAGACTCTGTGTCCCTATGGTATCGCTGGATCGTAGAAGAGAGTCACGAGGAATTCCAAAAACGAAGTCTTTGCTGGGAGCTCCAAGGGAAAAGGCAATGGCGTTCCAGTTGGCAGCTGGCACATCCATATATAAAGTATCGATATACTCACTGACTTCAACTCGCACAAAAATCTGGTTGGATGAGTTTTGATCAAGGATCACATCGTCAATCTCGTGGGTAAAAAGACTGATCGAGGTATCGCGATTACTTGACAGCCACTCTTGATGATAAAATGTCTGGTCGTCAAGCTCGGCTTTGACGGACTTAATATAGGGGAGGAAATTGTCTAGGGTGAAGTGATATATATTTGAAGAGTCACTCGCATCAGTAACAGTAGTAATTTTTGCTCTTAACTCATAATCGCCGTCTGGGTATCTACAAGAATCAGGTACGTGTGCTACTTGAGTTGACCCTCTGTCTCCTGGGTCATCTGTGCGTATACGAGTGCAGAAATCGGCATAATAAT
>JAHDBH010000167.1 GCA_020630495.1 Saprospiraceae bacterium | reverse complement strand
CGAAGCACGACTCTTCCCCGCGAGGGGAAATAGTCAAGTGCCGAAGGCACACCGACGAAAGGCTTCTGTCTACGAGGCACTAGCAAAATCATTTGCACATTTGCACATCGTCACATTTGCACATCATCACATTATCACATTAGTACATCCGCACATTATCACATCCGCACATTAGCACATTAGCACATCCGCACATTGGGCCGCGCAGCGCGCCCACCCATCCGCACATTAACCATGAAAGCCCTAGTCCTCCATACACCCAACTCCCTTCCAATACTCACCGATTGGCCCACGCCCGAGCCTGATCCTGGAGAAGTGCTAGTAAAGCTCAAGGCCGCAGCCCTCAATCGCCGTGATTACTACATCACACAAGGTCAATACCCAGGAATACAATGTCCCGTGGTACTAGGTAGCGACGGAGCTGGAGAAATCGACGGTCGTCGAGTCATTATCAATCCAGGCCTGGAGTGGGGCAGCAGCGAGGCACATCAGAGTGCGGCATTTACCGTGCTAGGTATGCCCACTGATGGATGTATGGCTGAGTATACCTGCGTGCCTGAGGAGTACATCTACGATACACCTGATCATCTGGATGATATACAGGCTGCTGCATTGCCACTAGCTGGCGTGACAGCCTATCGAGCGCTCATGGTACGCGGTGCAGCTCAAGCGGGAGACAGCGTGCTCATCACAGGTATAGGTGGAGGCGTGGCCATGATGGCGCTTCAGATGGCAGTGGCGCATGACTGCGAGGTCTACGTCACCAGTAGTAGTGAAGAGAAGCGCGCCACAGCGCTGACCTATGGTGCCGCGGGTGCCTATGATTATACCTCAGCGGACTGGCACAGGACGCTACATCGCGATAGTGGAGGTATAGACGTGGTGGTAGATGGTGCAGGTGGATCTGCTATGCAGGACATCATCAAAGTGTGCAGACCAGGTGCACGCATCGCTATGTATGGAGGTACTGCTGGTAAGATGGACGGTATCAGTCCACAGATTCTCTTTTGGCGACAGCTCAGCCTGCTAGGTAGCACTATGGGCAGTCCACAGGATTTTAAGTCTATGCTGGATTTTGTCACGGAGCGCGGTATCGTGCCAGTAGTAGATAGCATCTATGAGCTCGAGGACTTTGAGAGCGCTTTCGCGCAAATGCACACGAGTACCCAATGCGGCAAGCTCGTACTCAGATGCTCAGCGTAAGATCTCTCGTATCACTGGCAGATGGGCAAGAATGGCAGAAGCCTACTCACCAGAGCATTGATCATATAGATTCTACATATCCTTGCTCAAGAGTCACGGATGCAGGAAGTTAACTAAGGTGTTGATGTAGAGTGTGTTATGACTCATATGCAAAGTAGTGTACAAGTGCTTTGCCCACTGCTCTGCTTCATCACATTCCCTCTTTGAGGGGATGCGCGACTAGTGTCCTTAGCTCAATTTTGCTTTAGACAAAGTGAGTTGCCCTACATATTGTTCGATTTTTTCTCCTCCATACGGTCACAATATCTAAAGGTCTGACATAGATACGTGAATAGCTCCTGTAGACCATAACCCAGTCTCTAGAGTCAATATACCCAAAAAACAACAATTTTTTTAACCCTAATCAACCAATTATGATGTTTTTACGCAACTCGCGCCTCATGGCGCTGGCAGTTTGCCTATGTGGCTTGCCATTCTTCGCAAATGCTCAGTGGGGTGGTACCACCAATCCATGGACTGGATCCGATCCAGAAATTGAGAGTCTCAATCCTGACCTTCAGCTTGATATTGAGAGCACCGGCACTCGCTATGGAGGTCTGGAATTTCTTAATTCTGGAACTTCAGAATCTTATTTTTTTTACGAAAAAGGCAGCAATGTCTTTGGCTTCAATGAAGACCAAAGCCTTACCAACCCATACATCAGCTTTGATCTGGATAATCCAGCTGTTACTAGCACCTTAAATGGCGGTATCAATCTAGGACGACTCAATGGCCTTCATCTCTCAAGTGATGGTAACGAAATCCAAGCGAAGAGCGGAACTGCCAATTCGGATCTCTTTCTTAATTTCTGGGGATCTTCCACATGGATAGCTACTGGGAACAATGATGGTGACTTTGCTGTGGGCTCAGGTAATGACCTGTACGTAGACAACAGCGCAGGCCGCGTAGGTATGGGTCTCTCAGCACCTGCTGACGAATTGCATATCTTCAATTCAGCCGCCGCAGACATTCGATTACAGAGTGCTGGAAGTAAGTATCTCCGCTTTTGGGAGGATGCTACCACCGAGCATGGCTTCATGGGTCACAATGGAGTCCAAGACATGTTTATGAGAAATAGAACCTCAGGTGGAGATCTGTACCTTCAGGTTGACAATGGCAGTACAGCAAGCACCATGATGCTAGAGTCGGGTGGCGATCTTGGGCTAGGTACGCTCAATCCTACTAGCAAGATTCATACAGTGAGTACTGGTAGCGATGGTATCATCGTAGAAGCCTCTAATTATCCATACCTCCGTCTCAATTCTACGGGTGGTAGCGAGGACATGACCCTTAATTTTCTTGAGGCGGGTGTCAACAGAGCCAATGTCGGATGGGAAGGAAGTGCTAATTTTCTATATCTGAATACAGGAATCAACGCATCCACACCGACCTTCGTCATCAGGGACAATAGGATAGGTATCAACAATGACAACCCTGGCGCAGCTTTTGCGGTAGACATTGACGGTGATGTCAATATCGTGGGTGAGCTCACAGCCAGTTCTGACAGACGACTCAAGAAGAACATCGAAAACATCGCCGATGGTCTCGATCTCGTCTCCCAGCTTCGCCCTGTGCACTATGACTTCCGCACGGATGAATTTGCAGAGATGAACCTGCCAGACCGTCACAAGATGGGCCTCATCGCTCAGGAAGTACAGGAGATTCTTCCAGCACTCGTGACTACTGGTGGCACACAGACAAGTGTAACTGGTGATAGCTTTGAGTCTCTCAGTGTCAACTACGTAGAGATCGTACCCCTTCTCATTGCCAGTGTCCAGGAGCTCAAGGCTCAGCTAGAGCAGCGCGATGCCAAGATCGCAGATCTAGAGAGCGACATAGATGGCCGACTAGCCAGACTAGAAGCACTCTTAAGCACAGACAGCTCCACAGCTGCCGACGAAGATTAGTAACATTCAAGGCAATGCGCTAAAGAGCGCATTCTTCAAGCAAAGCGATCAAGGCGATAAAGCGCGGAGCGGAAACGTCAACAGTCGAGAAATAAATTGGCCTACCTGTTGAGCCAACGAGGCACTCTGGTAGGCAGGCACATTGGCACATTGTCCTACCTGTCGTGCCAGGAGG
>JAHDBH010000035.1:23140-28566 GCA_020630495.1 Saprospiraceae bacterium | reverse complement strand
TATAGGGTAAGTACGAGATAAATTTCTGTACGCGCGCTTTGAGTTTCCAGTTCATAGGAGAGTGGAGTGGGCTATAGTCCTAGGTCAGTATGATCGATGGGTAGTGCTGCTGTCAGATGTGGCAGGCGGTAAAGGTAGGGAGTAGGTCAGAAGTGGTGGAGGTTACCATCTCAAAGACTGATAGTCTTATTTAGGAGAAATATAAAGCCCCATCATATTCAAAGCTCGCAATTTGCTTTGACCATATCTGAGTAGCTGACACGCTCAAACTAATAGATATGAATTCCGTGGTAAATTGAAATGCACGAAGTTGATGAAGTGCTTGATTAATCAGTTGCCTTGAGATATTGCCCTCAGAGCTTACACTCAACGTATTAGAGTGAGGTCTCCGCTCTTCTGAGCGTAGTCTATGTTGCCTCCAGGCGAGTTCAACTCATAACTCAAGACATAAGTAAATACTCCAGAGTCCAACATTTCATTCTTGAAGGTGCCATCCCAAGAGATTCTCTGAGGATCAATGGCCTGATATACCATATTTCCCCATCGGTCGATGATAGCAAATTGGAAGTTGGTGATTTCTGGACGGCAGCTTGAGGATACGGCAAGTAAGTCATTGAGCCCATCCCCATTGGGTGAGAAGACATTGGGCACAAAGAAATTGCACGCACAATCGACGAGGGATAGAGAAGTATTTTGGCTGAATAGGCCACAACTCGTAGTAATCTCGACATTATAGACTCCCTCTTCTTTTACCATGATCGATGGTCCTGTGGTTCCATCTGACCACAGATAGGATCCGGGAAGTGTAGCGGTAAGTGTCACAGGTTCATCCATGCACTCTTCTCTATCTATGTCAAGAGTGATCTCATCAGGAAATATAACTACGGTAGTATCTCTGAGGCTACATCCCTCGATCATGACTTCGACAGTATACATTCCTGAAGCAAGTGGGAGTATGCTGCTGCTAGTCTCACCAGTACTCCAAATATATGTACCGTGGTGAAATGTTGCATCTAAGATGTTCTGATCTGCTCTGCAAGCAATCATAGTGTCTGGAAGTGGGTCAAATTTTTCTATGAGTACGTCTTCTATGTAAAATTGGACGACGTGTGGAAACGTGGCTGAACCTTCTAGAAATAAAGTGGTCTCGGCCAAACTCCGAAAGTTACCTACCGTCGCATAGGCTTCAGTTCCTGTGGCTTTGAAGCAACCACCTATACGCGTCCATCCAACAGAATCAAGGATAACATCTCCAAAGTTTTCAATGATAGGTGTGTGATCAAGTGTTTCTGGATTATCTAGATTTCTGTCAATCAATGTGTCGGAAAGAGCGAGTCCAATGGCATCTGAATATTCCAATGCATGAGGTGCCTGCACATCAGGGGATACATAAAATTCAGCGTAGTAGGTTTCGTGTTTTTCTAAGGTGTCGCTTAATTTGACTTGTAGGTATTGACTTAATCCTTCATCTGGAGCGATAGTTCCATAGGTATATATGTGGGCATAGCCGTTACCACTTCGGGGCTGTTGATAACTATGTTGATTGCTGCCTGCATTCGGCACAGAATACCCAAAAGCTGTCCCGCATGTATTGAGTATTTGAGGTTTTCCATCAGAAGCAGATTGCCAATGAACTGAAGATTCTATAGAGTTTGGATCATTGGGGCAGCTGATGATTTCATCAAAGCCTGGATTGGGAATGAGATTTTGTGCTGTAAGGCTGCAGCTAGTGGAGATCGTTAGAGTTATGGTAAAAAACACAAGTCTTCTAGTCCAAGGATCCTTTAATGGCTTAGTGGTACACTGATGGTTAGCAGTTCTAATAATGCTATACTTAATTCGCAAGGCTGATATTTCTTTGAGGCTGATTTTCAGCAATAATTATTTCTGTATTATTGACTAACGCAGCATTTCAAAGACGTGTTGCCCACAGGGGTGATTATGCGTTTTGATCATGATATTAGTTACATACTCTTGTATCATCCAAGAACCAGTAATTGGTCGATGAGACAGGTGCTTTATTGCTTCACCCACTTTTGCACGAAAGTGCTTCCACTCTTATCCACTAGCCTGATAACATATATTCCAGAGGACCACGAAGAAAAATCACGATGCACTGAGCCATTAATAGCCTCCTTATGTACACTGCGACCGGATAAATCGTAAATCTCTAAGTACATTGGCTCTGAATCATTACTAACGATATGAAATGCTCCGGTACTCGGAGAAGGATACACCTGATATTGCCGTTCACTCAAGTCTGCTGTGCTAGTAGTTTTAATCACTATGTAGCTTTGCTTTATCCGACATCCTAAATCTGAAATGACCTCTACTGTATAGATCCCAGGTTCGAGCACGATGATGGTGCGGGTGTCCTCGTCCGTGTCCCACGTGTACAGGTCGCCCAGAGGTGCCGTAAGCTCCGTGGATATGGTGGAAGAAAATACCGTAACCGTATCGTGATCGCTCCGCTGTGATTCTAGCCATCCTTGTTTGTAATGGCATCGTACTTTCTGCAGGCCGTCTTTCCACTCATCTGCTGAGGGGCATGGATGGGGAACGGGCGGAGATGTATAGAGCAGATACGTGCTCGTGGTAAAGTCATTTGCACTTAGGGTGGTACTACGTGATGAGCAGATGGCTCTGAGGTCCGCAATAGCCTGTGCTGCGGGAGAGCACATGCTCCAAGCGTCTGCGTCAGAGGGATCACCAGGATATGCAAATCTTGTAATACTATCGCCGAGTACGTCACAACTATCCGTGCCAATGTACTGCGGCGAACCATTAACGTGTAATCCCTTTATGAGAGCTGCTTCGGGCACATCTAGAGGGTTATCGCAAACTGGATTGGCAGGGCTAACTGCGCGTGACACTGCTGTAGAGTATAGTTCTTGATCGAGAAGTGAGACAGACTGTACGGGAATTTCCGATCCAAAGGAAGCTAGGGGTGGCGGACAATTGGCATCTTCGGCATTTCGATTGTACGCATAGATGGCATCCATATCTTCTAGGGTTGCGATCTGGTCATCGAGGTAGCATCCAAGATCGAAGTCAATCCATATGGCCTGATAGTATTCGGATAGAGATTTACTTCCTGTATAGATAGTCTGTGTCTCCACAAATGAAGAGTTATCTATATCTCGGTCATCTCGATGGTAGGCATACATTGACTCCATGACGACAAAGCTGATGGCGTCATTGTCAGCGGAAATTTCGTCATGAAATCTGATAACGTATTCATCTCCTTTAATGATAGGATAGTCGCCATCTAGTGCATTATATATTCCATCATCATTGACATCTGCGAAGGGGGCTAGCTTACGAGATAGATCTAGGCGAGCATTAAATTCTCCACGCAAGTGAGGATTGCCTATACTCGGCCATGTCAAGATGGCGTGAGGTATCACTTCATCGATGGAGCCGTCTGCGAAATCTTCTTGGTGATTTTCGATGTGCTTTCGAGATGTCCTCCATGTCTTTTTCCATGCCTCATCGGTCATTCCATAGATGCTGTATTCTTCTGTGCCATTGGGGTACTGTGTATAGGTGCCTGCTTCGCTGCCGTCTGCGGCTACCGCATGGTGCCATATGTTACCAGTAAAGATGGTGCTGATCTGATCTTCTGTGTTACTGTAACTTATATCCGGGCCGCCAATCATAAAGCCGAAAGGATCCATCCGTGTAGAAATATCATTTACATGAATATACGAACTTGGATTTACCGTTCTGTGCAGTGTGTCCGAAGTTGATTTGAATATATCCAGGTCAACATATGCGTGATCGTCTTGGGTAAATAGACCTAGGACTTGATTATTTATCACGATCATATCAGCGTATGCTCGATCTATCCATACGGAGAGATCGGTTGTCGTAAGTAATTCTCGATAGGATGCTAGAGTTGTAGATCCATTTTTCCTTCCCAAGAGATGTACACCGTCTTTAGCATATACCATGTCAATGATTGTATCAAGTGTCACGGTCACACGAGAGGCTACTTGCAAACGATAATTATAAGCTACAATTTCTTGAATGCCACCCGAAGTGCGTACGGCGTAGATAAATCGATCACCCACTAATGGTAGAGAATACGCGGCATCACCTGGCAATGTGTCTAGGACTTCTAGAGATCTATCCGTTACTGCCATGCCATCGCCTGTCCAGAGAATAGCATCATCCGCGATGGCAAAGCCGTTGACGTTTTTGACAGGTGTGTCATATAATTTTTTAGCCTGAGTGGCTATGTTGATCTGGATCACGCCGGCGTCACTCGCTATATATGCTTCACTTTGGTCTCCGTGAGCGAAACTTTCATCTCCCGTACGATCTGTAATCTCAGAAAGGAGCTCGCCTCTTGAACTGCTGAGGTAGTAAGGATTTCCCGGGCGTCTGCTTGAAGTAAAGGTGAGCGAATCGTAGATAAGAAAAAATCTTGTGTTCAATCGTCGAGTGTTACTTATATCCACACTACGTACACGATCGCCATATTGATCGATGACCATGCCGTGCTTATTGTCGAAGACGCTTATGTAGCCGTCATGGCTTTCGCCAAACATCAAGCTACTTGGCTCAGATTCATGGAGCTGAATGAGAGGTGATTGAGTTAAAGATATCGTGTAGAAGGACAAAAGGTATGCTAGCGCTAGAAGATATCTCATAGTTGACGTGATTTATTAAAACAACGTGTAACTTGTGTGATTCGCTGCTTGCGACCTATGGATGAGCGAGCTGTGCCATTTGCTTCATTTGCTGTAGAAACCGTATATTCGAGTTTTAAGCTCTTTATGTGAATAGGTATTCATAGAGCTATATTGGTTTGTATGTAAAATAAGTATTATGATCATATTTGGAACCAGAGGAGTCAAGATGAAGCTTGGCGAGGGCGAATTTCTTTGCCCGCAATGCGCTGTCAAGAAAAATTACAACCATAAGAAGGTGGTAAGATTCTTCACCCTATACTTCATACCGCTTATACCTCTTGGCAGGATGGGGGAGTTTGTAGAGTGCCTGACCTGCCGTGGCACATTCGTGCCTCGTGTGCTAGAGTATAATCCAGAAGCTGATAGCAATAAATTTCAGTCGCAGTATGAGAAGGCCATGCGTCACTCTATGATACTCATGATGCTCGCGGATGGTGAGATAGATAGTGAGGAAATGCTGACAGTGCATCTAATCATTAATAAATTTGGGCACAATGATATGACCTTCGACGAACTAGAGCAGCTCGTCCAGGAGGTGCAGGCAAAAAATGAGCCTGTAGATACCTATCTCGCACAGATTGCAGGGTCGCTCAATGAGCACGGCAAGGAAATCATTATCAAATGTGCTATGGCCGTCGCAGCCGCCGACGGAAATGTGGATAGATCGGAGATTAAGATGATTGCCGAGATGGGAAAAGCGATGGATATGTCACCTAGTCATATCAAGGG
>JAHDBH010000035.1:20808-23040 GCA_020630495.1 Saprospiraceae bacterium | reverse complement strand
GCACAGTCTGTAATGGTCAAGCCAAGATACATGTCTGGGAAGATACGGAGGTGGAGCATGTGATCCTTGTAAGTCCAGATCATGTAGATCGATTCTTTCCTGGTCAGGCTGAGATGTATCTACAGCTCTATAAAGATGTCATCGATACGGCCACTTATCTTATAGATGCAGCCTATAGCGATATCCAGTATCACAGCTCTAAGCGAATAGTCAATATCCAGAAGACGGGAACTTTCGAGCGGAAGATCGATAGCTACTACGAGCTCATCGCTAATGCACAGACTTGCATCAAGCAATGGGAACAGCAGGATGAGCGATACCATGCTTTCACGGACTCACTGAGGATTCCAGAGAACGACATATGCTATCATGCGATGGTAAAGGAAGAAATATTAGATTGCACAGAGCTGCTTATAGATACGGTAGCGGCAGGTGACACGATTTTCTACACTGAGATGATTCCTAGTCAATCGCTGCATAGGCGATCTGGTCTTACCTATACGATCAGATGTATCGGAGGCAATTGTCAGAGAGTCCCTGTGATACGTGATGAGCAACAAGCGCAAATAGACAATAAAATCACCGAGAATTGGTACAGCGATAAGGCGTGGCAATATGGACTAGACTATGACATAGGGCTCAAGCAATTCTATGCAGAGTACAAGACTGTAGCAACGGAGTCCTACATCCAGATCATACAGAAATCGACGGATAGAGCGGTACTACCTGAGAAGTTCAGTATATATCCGTGTAGATAGTCGATCATGCAGCCTAGGTGGAGGAGGCTAGGCAGGTCACTGCTTTGTTTTCACGACATGCGGATTCGAGGCCTTGTTTATGATCCAGAGACTGGAACGAAGTTTTTAAACTCTTGTACCATCAAGCTCGATAGGTAGTCATATTCGTCAAAGCGATCAGTGTAATCTTCCAGTACCTTCCCTGATGTGGAAATAGGCTTGGTCACACCAGTGACAGTGAACAGAAGCTTGCCATACTTTGAATACATGAATAGGTAGGACTCTAGTCTTACATTACCTGCTGCTCCAAATGCCGATACGCTCATGACTGATACGCGACTGTAGGAAACGACAAGATGATAATAGTCATACGCTTCGCAAACATCCTTAATCTGTTGTTTGAGCTCTTCATTCGTAGCAAACATCTTCTCGATGTTCTTCGCTTTCTTAAATTGATCCAAGCGAAAGTCTCCATCAGCTACATAAATGTAAGGGTGATTCTCGCTGTTGACGATTATCGTATCGTGCTGCCCATCAGCTAATTGAATACCCTCTGGACGAATACCGATATCAGAAGGTGTAGTGATCTGATAGGTTTTTTGAAGTTTGTCTAGAAGAATTTTTTTGTAGCTATTAACATGCTCTTGCTGAGCTGCTGTCAGCTCTTCACTGAACTCATTCGTCTTTTTGTTAAAGATATCCGCGTCAATAAGCGGAAAGAGCGGCTGCATGATGGGTCCGACCATAGTCGCTCCAATGAACAACTCATCCGTGGGCGGGAAGGTATCTATCTCAGAGGAGAGAGTAGCCTTAGTCTCTAAGCAAGAAGAAAATAAGAGTAATGATAGAAGGAGTACGATTGATTTTTGCATGGCGTATGGTTAGTAATACTTGTAAAAGTACCTTTTAGAGCCATTTGATCTGGCAATCGCGAGCAATTAATTCTTGATAACACTACAAATTTTGTTATTCGAACTGTCAGTTTTAGGATTTATTGGATTGATGGATTCGCAGGATTGCCCAATTTTTGGGGTCTCATTGTATTTTATCTGAAGGTTGCACCCAGATTTTATTGTGCTTCATCTTGAATATCCTGATGAATGTGACTCAGGAGGGATTTGAATGTACCCGTACTTCTACCATCATCAGCCGCGATAAATACTCTTTCTACTACACTGTCGGCATCAGGATTTTCTGGATTGATGGATATGCAGGGTTAGATGCATTTATTATGGGGTCTTGGGATTTTAATCGTTGTATCGCGCAGATTCTAACATCCTATAATCTTGAGAATTCTTATTCTGGCTATAAGGATGAGAATCTGATCGAGCTATACGCGAATCTACCATGGACAGCAGTTGATGGATTATCAAATTAAGGATGTATGGAAGGTCCTTCACAGAATCGAAGTACGACTTGATCTGCTTGGAACGAAAAACACAAATCCCCGTAACACATTGTGCTACGGGGATATAGTGAATTGGTATGTGATCCC
>JAHDBH010000035.1:0-20708 GCA_020630495.1 Saprospiraceae bacterium | reverse complement strand
GTGATCCCGTCAGGACTCGAACCTGAAACCTGCTGCTTAGAAGGCAGCTGCTCTATCCAGTTGAGCTACGAGACCTGGATCGGGCGCAAAGATAAGACCTCTCTGCAATAGCTGCAAGAGACAATGTCATCCCCACGCGTCCTATGAGTAAGTCGCACCTTCCGTCGAACTATACGGGCGGCGTCCTACTTGAATGATCACGACATGCACGCCCATGAGCACCATCCTCTACTGGCATAGAAATGACCTCCGTCTTCATGATAATGAAGCACTTGCATATGCTGCTTCCACTGGGCTCAAGGTGCTCCCTGTATATCTCTTTGATCCTGTGGACTACAGGAGACTGGATCTTGGCTTTCCCAAGATCGGAATGCATAGATTCAGATACCTTCTTGATACTTTGACGGATCTGCAGAAGTCGTATGAGCAGCGCGGCGGTAGCATTTTGACGAAAGTCAGCCCTCCTCATCTGGCTGTAGAACAACTCATCTCTGAGTATAATGTGACCCAAATCGTCTATCAGCGAGAGCTCGCTAGCGAAGAACTTGCCCAAGAGAGTGCGGTCGATGAGGTATGTCGCGAGCATGGAGTAGAAGTGCATAAAATCTGGGGTAGGACGCTGTATCATATAGATGATCTGCCGTTTCAGCAAGAAAAGATTCCACTGACGTCCAAGACATTTAGAGTTACTCTCACAAAGGCTACTCAGCCCCGTGAGCTCATAGCGATTCCTGATCATATCTCTTGGGCAGAGTGCGAGGAGAAATTTGCCCTGCCAGAGCCAGCAGAGTTAGGATTCCTGGGTGCTGATGTCAACACCTCCGTGCAAATCCGATATGAAGCCGGCGAAAGAGCTGCGCTGGCAAGGCTTGATTACTATACTTTTCAGACCGAGCAGCTCACGAGCTACCGATGGACGCGCAATCGTTCGCTGACCATGGACTACAGTAGCAAATTGTCTCCCTATTTGGCGCTAGGAAGTCTGAGCCCAAGAATGATATATCATGAGGTGAAACGCTACGAGGCCGAAATCAAAAGAAATATCTCTACGTGGTGGCTCATATTTGAAGTGGTGTGGCGCGACTACTTTACCTTCCGTCACTGGAGATTTGGCGATAAAGTCTTTCGGCTTGGTGGTATCAAGGATCGCGATCGTGAGTGGAATCATGACCGTCAATTGTATGACCGCTGGTGTAATAATGAGACGGGTATCCCATGGGTAGATGCACATATGAAGGAGCTCGCCACTACGGGATTTATGAGTAATCGCGGCCGCGTAAATGTGTCCAGTTTTCTCGCAAGAGATTACCAGGTCGACTGGCGCTGGGGTGCGGCGTGGTTTGAGCATCATCTGCTGGACTATGATGTACACTCTAACTGGGGCAACTGGAACATCCAAGCCACAGAAATTTACTATACTAATCCTACGCATCAATCCTGGAAATACGATCGCAAAGGCGAATATGTGTGCTACTGGTTTCCAGAGCTACGCTCGCTACCTGGCATGACGTGTCATCTGCCATGGACATATAGCGACTCCGAATTGCGCGAGCACGACATACACAACTATCGGCGACCTGTGGAGATCTATAGCAAATGGTCTCGCGCCATAGGAAAGCTCACGAGAGGTGATGCCAAGTGATCGTCTATAAAAAACCGCGCGCCTCAGGGATATCTTCCAGTATCTCCTGGTCTACGGAGATGTCGCCATCGCGGGTATGCAGTACGCTGACATCACCTGTCGTCTCTAGAATCACATAGCGAATTTCGTTTAGCTGTAGAGTGTTAGACTCTCGTAATTTGGCCAGGACGTCACTCTTACTGATATGCGTGGAGGCTAAATTATCTTCTAGAAATACACCATCTTTCATAAGTATGACAGGATCATTGGTGCTGATATTTTGAAATGCGTCTGATCGACGTTGGAAGTAGGAGATGATGATAGTCAAGCTTATTATACCTGCAATAGCGATGAGTCCAGGGACAAAGTTTTTTGGCGTGAGGATGGCACTTGCCAGGATGGAGCCGATGGCAATAGTGCTGGCAAAGTCCACACTGGACATCTTAGCAAATGTTCGGAGCCCCGCTATACGTGTGTAGATGAATATAGCGGTGAACATACCGAGGAGTCGTAAGAGCAGTAGTATGATGTCAGACATGCTATCATGACCTCAGCGGGAGCAATCATGTTCGTCACAGAACTTATCTCATGCACTACTTAGGTAAGACCACAGGGTTTACGATTCCCAGCGCAGATTCAGCTACACTGATAATTTCTGTACAGATAATCGATCCATTGGGATCGTCGATCAGTGCCACCACGATATAGCGACGATTGCCTTCGCCATAGACTAGAGCGCTATCAGCGTGGTAGTTGCGCCAGCTGCCGCTCTTGCGATATACGCGGGCTCGCGGCGCGCGCACGCGCAATGCCTTGACAAACTTGTGATATATCTTAGGGTCTACAAGATACTTGAGCATTTCCTGCGTCATCTCTTCATTGACAAGTTGGCCATATGCAAGCATCGTATAGAATCTGCAGACTTGACGGACGGTAGCTGCATGTGAGAGACCTTGGATGGGCTCGGGATTTCGGATGCCAGCCGCGGCATATCGCTTTCCCACCCATAGGCCACCTCCATCATTTTGGTCATAGAGAGCGTACTCGGGCTGCTGCATGACCTTGGCAATCTGCATCATACCCACTTTGTCTATGACACGCGTAGTAGCGGCATTATTGGATCGGGCGATCATCAGACGGAGATCTTTCTTGAGCGCTTGATCGTACTGCAGTGAGCTATCTGCGATGCATTCCATAGCCGTAAGTAGCACAGCGATTTTGGGGAGGCTAGCTGCGTACATCATATGATCACCATTGATAGAGGCGTAGCGAATTTTACTCGGTTTTCGCAGATCCACGATGCCTATCGCTAAGCGCTTTTGCTGGACAAGCGGTCTCCATTCTATCTTGGAGGCAACAAGAAAATCAAGCTTTTCCTGCAATTCTGTATCATAGCATTGATCGATTTCTTGGTAGAGATAAGGTGAGTAAGGTAGCTCATCACCCACTACGGTGGTCTGCCCATAGAGGTGACTCTGCACTGGCAAGATTATGATCAGCAAGAGATAGATGAGTGGCAGTCGGCGGGAGTAAAGTAGTAGGTGGTGGATAGTGTGAGTATGATACATATCGAGCTGCCATGTCTCAGCACGGCTGTGGCTATAATAACGTGACAGAGTGCAAATATATTTGTTCGAACATGCAGAGGCGTAGCGTGCTTGCACAGTATGATGACAAGAATCCCCAGCTTTTTACTTGCCCTAGCTACATGTCTGCTCTGTACCGTCACCTCGCTACAGATGACTGCTCAGTCTTTGACATCGGATTATATTGATGAGCTCCGCCAGGATAGGCGTGGGCCGTATGCAGGGATTAAGTGGTTTTGTGAAGATGGTACCATGCGAGAGGCTCGAGATCCATGTCCTGAGCCGCTAGAGGGCGTGCAGCATGCTATATATAAGGACAGAGTTAAGAATATCGCCCAAGAGAATCACATATTTCTCGATCAGATTCTTACTGGTACCGAGTATAAGGATATGTGGGATGCTGATCGTCAGCATAGCAGATTGCTACAGTATCAGCTGACCAATTTTCTATATCATGCGGACAATGGATGGATACTCGAGCAAGCTCAAAACTATCGCGGCGCCAAGCAAATAGAGGATGAGCGTGAGTGGGGACAAGAATTTCTAGAATGGGCCTGTGGGGATGATGCGAGGATGCGCGACGACTATCTGCTACTGCGTATGGCTGCAAGGAGCATTCCTCACGGTGATGAGACTGATCTGACCCAGCGAGTGCGTGCCCTCAGTAAGTCTCTGGCTGAAGAGGACAATAGGTTTATGGATCTCAGGACACAGATCCACAATTTGCCGAGCGCTAGCAATCTCAAGCAAGTAAAAGACTGGAAAAAAGAAACTGATAAATTATCTGAAAAGGCCAGCGATCTGTACGAGAAGCTAGTACTAGATATGACGGAATTATATGCGCCCACTGACGTGCAAAAGCTTCTAGATTATCTCAGTCCCATAAAGTCCACGAAGCTCTACTCGGAGCTGTCACCTAGATTAACGTCGCTATCGGATCAAGCTCCTTCACGTACTTATCGTACGGTGCTGGATATCCTTGCGGATATACGATCTCAGGTATTACTAGTCTCTTCTGCCAGCGGCCGAGTGGGACTGCTGGATCTGAGTTGGCAACTGGAGCAGATGGCGGCTCAGGGACTCGCGGAGACCTCGCAAGCAGAGCTCTATGAACTGCGTGAAGATGTATGTTATCTCAGTGGCGCACTATATGGTCTGGGCTATCTAGAAAAGTGGGAATATGATAAATTGGAAATAGATATATCGTGGTTTCAAGCATCGAAGATTTCTGTAAGCGAATATGATTATTACCGTCACGCCGCAGCAAAGCCTGTACAGTGGTCAACTCAGATGTTGTCTTCACTATATGTTGAGGATATCCATAGATTTAAATCTTTCGAACCGCTAACTGCGGGGTTTCTGGATGATATGATTCGCTCCACATTGATATTGCCATTGGGTGATAGGGTAGCGGCGATACAGGAACAATATCTCAAGGCAGTAGGTAGTAATTCTGAAGCATTTGGCCGCAAGGCTGCCACAGGAATGCAGGGATTGAATCCAGGATTTGCCTTAGCAGAATTAGTAGTGCTAGATGATCTGCCAGAAAATCTCGTAATTGATAAATCAAAAATATATGCTTTTAATAGGCCGCCAGCAGATCTCAAGCCTGTAGCCGGACTGCTCAATGTGCAAGAGGGAAATCCCGTATCTCACGTACAGCTGCTAGCTAGAAACCTCGCCATACCCAATGCACTTATCTCAGATAAGATGCTGAAATCCCTGAAAAAATATAGTGGCGAACGCGTATTTTACGCAGTATCTCCAGGAGGTACAGTTGTCATCAAGTCCGAAGATAATCTTACCGCAGAAGAAAAAAAGCTGGTAAAAAAGAAATCAAGGGACTCTGAGCGAGTCACGATCAATACGTCTCAGATTATTTTAGATCCAGATAGCTTACTTGATTTGCGCGATATGCGTGCAGAAATGTCTGGCAAATGGGCAGGTCCCAAAGCTGCGCATCTGGGGCAATTAAAAGCTATGTATCCTGAGCACGTGGTGGATGGATTTGTCATTCCTTTCGGTGTATTTCGTGATCATATGGGTCAGAAGATTCCTGGGTGGTCCTGCACGTACTGGGATTATCTGAGGTGGATATTTCAGCGTGAAAGTGATCTCCTCTCTGAGGGCCTTTCTGCCAAAAGCGCGGAAGATCACACCCTATCATGCCTTGAAGAAATGCACGATCTCATACTAGAGATGCCACTAAAGAAATCACTGGTCGATGCAGTGGAGAAATCATTCAGAGAAAAGCTTGGGAGTGCCATTGGGAAAGTGCCAGTATTTCTTCGTAGCGATACGAATATGGAAGATCTACCGCAATTTACAGGGGCAGGACTCAATCTTACATTATTTAATGTCCTAGATCGCGAGAGTATCTTGCAAGGAATCAATCGAGTATGGGCATCGCCCTATACCGAGCGTAGCTATCAGTGGCGGCAGCAATATCTCGCTAATCCTGAAGAAGTGTATCCAAGCATACTCATCATTCCAAGCGTCAATGTAGATCGCTCCGGTGTAATCATCACCAAGGGGGTTAATCGTGGTGGTGATGATGCTATCAGTATTTCATTTAGCCGAGGAGTGGGTGGGGCTGTAGAGGGTCAGTCTGCGGAGAGCTATGTCATCTACCCACAAGGATATGCTGAGCTCATCAGTCCAGGAAGAGAAACCAAGTACAGGACTATCCCGCCTACTGGTGGATCTACGTATGCCTACGCAGATCTGGGACAGCCGACATTATCTTCAGTACATGTAAATCTCCTTACAGAAATGGCCAAGGACATTTCACTGAAAATGGACAGCCTCCACCATGATAGAGGCGCGTATGATATAGAACTAGGAATACTCGATGATCATGTGTGGCTCTTCCAGGTGCGTCCCTTTGTAGAAAATAATGATGCACTCGCCTCGGAGTACCTGGCCTCCTTGGACCCGACCCCTAATCAACTGAAGAATAACTCCAATGAAAAATATATTTCTCTTTAATTCTATACTTGCAATTGTCTGTGTGCTGAGTATGTGCACTAGTGCCATGGCGTATCCTATTGATGGCTATGACTACACAGGCATAGATAGATTGCTCTACCATTATCGCAACTACACGGACAGCACTACGAATAGTAGGCTGGACAGTGGGGCTATGCTCATGCTTGATGATATCAAGCTTCACCTAGATGATGGCAGTGTCGCTTGGCCAGAAAAAGATGAAGACTTGATGAAGTCGCTTCAGGGCGTATTCAGATATCTGGAGCCACAGTACTCCATATCCGTCATGGATATCACCGATCCAGAAAATCTGAGATATGCCGGGCTCAAGGAAAATGTCGGCTATCAGCCTGGTAGTGTGGCTAAGATCATTGCTGCTGTGACGCTCTTTCATTCTTTGCACGGTATCTATGGCGATGACTGGGAAGCCATACACGATGTACTCCATACTAAGCTGGTATACGGTGGCGACTACGTGCACTCAGATCATCATACGATTCCTCTCTATGACGTGCGCAGAGGTATATATAGTAAGCGTATAGCTCAGGGTGATGACCTCTTCACACTGTATGGATGGCTAGATCATATGTTTAGCAAGAGTAGCAACGCTGCCGCGAGTGTGATCATGAGAGAAGCACTGTTATCTCATATATTGGATGTTGACTATCACTGTGCTGATCATGAGATCATGGAGGAGACAATAAAGCATCATGGTCGTGTAGCTCTCGGTCAGATCTCTGAAGATATTACCAATTGTAGTCTGCAAAGTATAGGAGTGGAGCAAGAGGAATTTCGTCTTGGCGGTTTTTTTACGAGTGGTGCCGAGCAGCACGTGATGCGATCAGGTGGAAGCATAGGTACTACGCGAGGGTTGTTAAAGTTTTTATTTGCTCTAGAAAGTGGTAAGGTCATCAACCCTGATATATCTCTGGAGATAAAACGACTCATGTATCTGACTGATCGCAGAATACGATATGCTGCTTCTCACGTACTTGATGACGCGGCAGTTTATTTTAAGAGCGGATCACTCTATAGCTTTAAGCCAGAGCCAGGGTTCGTCAAGAAAAAATATGCAGGTAATCGATACAATTATATGAACTCTGTAGCTATCGTAGAAAGACAAGATAGTGCTCGCACTACGTATCTGGTAGCTCTCATGAGTAATGTACTGAGAAAAAATAGCGTAGGGGAGCACTATGCTTTAGCAGGACATATCGATAAGATGATGACGGAGAAGTGATGGATATTTTTATCTCTATGAAAATATCACTTTATCGCGACTCTGCGATTTCACATTTTGTGTCAGGCGATGCGATCAGTGTGATGGCGCTCGCTTCTGTTTCCAATGCAATAAGAGGGATATGAGAGATCATGTGAAAGGCTATAGCAGCACGATTCAAGCCTAGTCGATGCAGGGTGTGAAACATATAGCTAGGCGCATCTATGGACATGATCAGATGGACGAGAGGAAGCGCGATTTACTTCTGCAGATCATTATATTTTTGATTATCAGCACGCTCCTTGTGACGAAGCCGCTTGCGACGAGTCTCTTGCTCAATTTTTACGGCGCAGAGGTGCTTCCCTTGGCATATGGATTGATAGCGCTGGTGGCTGTACTGTCGCACTACGCGCTGCGTCGTGCTAGTCATTCCATTCCTATCTTGCGACTTGCGGTGGTCAATCTTTCAGCGCACGCTACTATATTTCTTGCCATTGCCTTGGTATTTTACAGAGACTACCTAAGCGCTGGCTTGAGTTTGGCCTTCTATGTATACGTGAGTTTATTTGCGCTGTTATCTGTTACCTATTTTTATCAATACTGCCATTCGCTTTTGACGATACGAGAAGCGAAGAAGACTATCAGTCGTATTGGGGTAGGAGCTATTGCTGGCGGTGTTTTTGGTGGGTATTATGCTTATGGGGCGGTCAATTATATAGGAAATACAGGATTAGTTCTTTCTGGGGTTTGCTTTATTGGGACGGCACTTTTCTTGTTGCTTATTGTTCACAAAAAGTATGGAGGTCATTATTCGCAGAGACTCAAGAAAGTCTCCAAAGTGCGCACCAGGAGCATCTGGCGCATAAGGCATGTGCGCAATATTGCGCTCATCATAGGTCTGGGGGTTGTAGTGGCAAAGCTGGTGGACTATCAATTTAATTATGTAGCGTCCTTACATATGACAAGCGCTGATGCATTGACGTCCTTTTTCGGTTTTTGGTATTCTTCACTCAATATTTTAGGATTGCTCATTCAGTCAGTCTTTACTAGGCGATTTATAGATCGATTTGGAATTACAGTGGGTATGAGCGTGATGCCGATCCTGTTGCTCGTCGCCACGGTGGGAATTATCGTAGCTCCCGTGCTGGCATGTGCTGTCATCCTTAAGTCAGCAGAAGGCAGTCTGAAGCAGAGTCTCTACAAGACCTCCACAGAAATAAATATCATGGCGCTGGCAAAGCGAGTCCGTGAGAAAGCCAAGACTATGGTAGATGTGGTCATCGATAGTCTCGCTACCGGTGTAGCGGGTGGACTTATCTACGCATGTATTAACTATTGGGAATTACCCCTGTGGTCCATCGCTTCCTTAAGCGTAGTTCTCTGCGTGGTCTGGATATTCATGATCTTTCGATCAAAAGAGTCCTACCTATACCAGCTGCGACGAAAGGTCATGTCTGCACATCAGCGTCCTGAAGCCTCGCTCCATCCTGCTGAGATTCTTGCCAGTCGTCAGACGAGTGAGCAGACTCCTAAAGATGCTACGGGCTCAGAGGGCCTTGAGTATTATCTGAGACATCCGAGTCTGGTGGTACAGCTTTCATTTCTCAAAAATTATTTAGAAAATAACTCGCCATTCCAGTTTACCCCCGCGCAGAAAGCTACAATACTAGCACACGAGTCTATAGAAATGAGGATGAGCTATATGATGGCTGTCCTCAAGGAAGTTTCAGGTATGGTGGCATATCAAGAATATTACGATACGCTCACCAGAGAAAACCAATATGTCCTTACCGCTGTACTGGCTTCGATCGTAAAAGATGATCTAGATCACATGGCTTACAGCTCAGTGTACGCTCAGCTAGAAAAGTGGTGGCACAATGATGCACGTGCTGCGGCTGACCGTGGTGATAGATATAGGCCAGATGGAGCGAGTGACTCTAGGCAAGACCACTATCCTCTCACGCGTATGGAGCTCAAGTCGCTTTATCTCGCTAGTATGTATGCAGGCCATCCTAGTGGAAAAGCACAGCTGCGTCGGTTTTCACCGTCTGATGAGGAGGAGATGATAGCAGCACTGTGGGCTATTCATCGTGCTCGACCAGATGGATACCTGCCGCTTTTGATACGCATGGAAGCTCCTGAGCCATGTAGACAAGAATGGTACAAGGCACTATCCGTCTATCTTCCCGAGCTGCTCGTATATCTCAAGACCCTCAAGAGAAGGCAGTGGGAGCACGAGTTGGCTTTGCTTCCAGCGCTCGAGGTGAGTGGTGATCAGTCTGCCATGAATTATCTCATCAAATGCCTGGATCATCCCAAGCTTCCTCTCCGCAGAAAGGCCATGATGCTGATCAATGATCTTCGCGCTAGTCATCCTGAGATAAGCTTTGGTCGTGGTAAGGTCAAGAAGAGGTTTAAGAGTGAGCTGCGTCAAGCCAAGCTAATAGTGCGCGCACTGCAAACCATTCAGATCGGTGATCAACTTGGAAATAAGGTCACAGATCACGTGAGTCTATCAGACACAAGGCGTCTGAGACAGCGAAAGCAATCTGTAACTCTATCGATCTTCGTCATGCTGGGTCTACTTACTAAGAGAAATGACATCCATCTAGTCTACTATGCTTTGCGACGAGGAAAGTCCGAGGAGGTCCTAGATTATCTCGATCAGATACTGACTTATAAGATGAGGCAGCGAGTACTGCCTATCCTGGAGCTGCTCACACAGGACGATTGGAAATCTGATGTAGTGAAGCCACTCAAGCCGAGACAGCTCTATCGTTTCTTACGCAGTATCTCTTCCCAAAAAGTAAGTAAGCGTCAGACGAGGCCGCTGGGAGCCTATATGAAGTCTTCTATGAGGTGAGAGTAGCAAGGGACTGGCGCTAAGTCATGTGAGACCAGATATGAACGGCGACTCACGAGATATCCGAAGGCATAAAAAAAGGAGCCGTCACAAGACAGCTCCTTAGATAAAAATAGTCGGGGCGGCAGGATTCGAACCTGCGGCCCCCTGCTCCCAAAGCAGGTGCGCTAACCGGACTGCGCCACGCCCCGAACGATTCCACTCTTAGCCATCATAATGGCACATCAAGATCCTCTTCAGATCTCGATGGCTAGATGAGCAGATGCACATCTAGCGATGCCTGATTGCCATCAAGCGAGCGCAAAGATAAGGGACTCTATCAATATATCCTATCATACAGGTAATCTATCAAGAGGCAATAATATTTTTCCAGACGATTACCTCGTGAGCTACGCATGCAAGACTCCATTGACTAGGAACATAGCTACCTATTGCAGTATGATGTGCCGCTGTCTAAGTGCAGTCGGCACGGGGCACCGTGGCATGAGTACACAGCTCAGATGTCACAACAATCTTATGGATGTGGCGGCCAGAGCTGAGATGTCTTACTTTGAGACTTTGTGTACTCTGATACAACCCAATTCATGCATTGGGCTTCGATGGATCACATATACTACCGCTCCATGACTGTTGTTGATGGAACGAGGAGTGAAAAGACCACGTATGAGGCATAGCACGCCATGGCGAGGAAGTGAAGTGAATGAGGCCGAAGGGCGCCTGCGCTAAGGAGGCTGATAGATCCGAGACGCCATGTCTACTTGACAAATCAGCCAGTACGAGTGATATCCTTTTCGATATACTGCATCCTTGAGAAAACAGATATAGTCTCCGAATTGTATATCTCTCCATGAGTCATGGGTAATCTGGATCTTACCCAAGACAATAATTCTAGCCCAAATATCCTAATGGGTCAAATGGTCTACCTGCTATATGGTCAGAGCGGCGGTTTATAGTGTCGCTTTGTGGATAGAAGGCGTGAACACGTCAAGATAGTAGGAGACGTCACGTGAATGAATGCTGAAGTGCAGAATCGAAGCACTATATTTGACTGTATTCTCATTACATCTATCCATTGCGAACAAGCTTCAGCAAGCAGGTCTTTATCATAGCGTCACTGAGCATCACATCAATTGTACTATGATATCATTTAAATCTTATAAGCACGTGTACTTCGCACTTATCGTATTGTCCTTCTTATGCGCATGTGACCCGATCACAGTCCAGCCTGCTTATGTAGGATTTGAAGCAGAAAATTTTATACTACCCTTTGAGCTCGGGACTCCAGATACCTCCTGGGCTATGAAGAAAAAGCTTAAGGAAATCAGTGGACTAGCATATCATGATGGCCAGCTCTTTGCTAATAATGATGAGGATGGCACCATCTTTATCTTAAGCGCTGAAAATGGTAAACTCATCGAAGAGTATGACTTTGCCAAGGATGATGACTATGAAGGTATTGCTTACCAAGATGGTATCATCTACGTAGTGGAAAGTAATGGGAATATCCACCGAGTGAATGCTTCTACAAAGGAAAAAATTGATGACGTCCACACCTACCTCAGTAAGCGGAACAACGTGGAAGGCCTCAGCGTCGGAGCCGAGGGGAAGCTGATATTGGCTTGCAAGGGAGAGCCCGAGAACAAAAAACGCGACTCAGATGACATTTCTCTGTATAACTATGATATTGCCGCAGGACATCTAGAAGACGATCCGTTTATGCTCTTTAAGACCAAGGATCTACTTAAAGATCTGCAGCCTATTAACATGGGGCAATCACCCTTTGAAAAGCTGAGTGTAAGACAAAGAGTATCTGACTGTCGCATCAGTGGAGTAGAGAAAGATCCGCTTACTGGAGACTACTACCTGCTCTCTAATACAGGTAAAATCCTCATCGTAGCCGATGAAAGTACCAGGATCAAAGGTGTATATTTTTTACAACGGAAAATCTTCCAGCAGCCTGAAGGAATTACATTTGATCCTGAAGGGAATCTCTTTGTCAGTAATGAAGCTCGAAGTAAAAAGGCAAATATCTTGACCTTCGCGCGCAAGGATATGTCAGGTAAAACTATGCCAGACAGTACCGAGGTCAAAAGTCAATAATCAGTACCGATAGCACGATAGCGATCACTGTGATCGTGATGCCACTAGCAAATATGATGTAGCAGACCTTTAACCGTCTATACTTTTTACTTAAGCTGATCCCTACATCGTAGAGATCTGTGAAGACAGATTTTTCAAAGATGCTTTCTTTGGTGATGACACCCTTAATCGTTTCTAGAAAAGCTGGCTTGTCGAGATATCTAAAATTCCTGAAGTAAAATGGACTTTTATTTCCAGAGTAGAAGTCTTCCTTCTGAGGTTCTTCGGTGGATATAGGCATAGTGGCCAGGACGGCGAATACTATGCTCACTCCACATGTGATGGTGAGGACTGCCATAGGAATAATAAAAGATGACATATCAAATATGTAACTAGAAAATAGAGGGATCAGAATCGTCAGCAAGATGGCATTGACTGTAATCATGATACCCGCTTTCTTATCGGCAATATTGACCAAGTCTATCTGGTTTCGGGATGCAGTCTTGAACATTGTCATAGCCCGCTTATTACTGCTGAGCTTAGCATCTTGCTCTAGATCTATGATGTAGCGAAATATCTTATCGATATTGAGCGTCTTTTGTTTTCCCCATTTCCTGCGTGCAGGCTTAGTGCGATACTCATGCTCTTTCATGGCTCGTAGGACATCCTCGAGATAAAGCACTTCGTCATAGTCTACGCCATCTTTAGCTATCTTCGCTACGAAGAGCTTCTTGATTTTTTTCTTAAACTTTTTCTGGCCATAGTAAGCGTAAATGGTGTCTAGCGCGATTTTGAGCCCTAGTTTGCCTTGATCGCTTGCGGTAATATTAGCCTTGAGGATAGCTTCGTAGAGATCAGATCGTAGAGATTCATCGATATCGACTTCGCTGAGATACTCATAGACGAAGTGCTTGTGATTAAATGTCTCGCCATCTATCATTTCTAGATACTCGACATAGTAGAGGTGGACAAATAGCTTTGCCACTTTGGCATCCACGATATCGGCTCCAGTCTTCTCCACGAGTTCATCGATCGTGTCCACGATGTCTTCCATATCCGCAAGCGGACTAGAGGGGACATTGACAAAGCCCATATCCTTGACTTTACGATCTAGATGAGCTAAGGCTTCCTTGAGATCAAAGTCTTGGATTTTTACAGATGCGGATGTGTTATTTTCTTTCATAGTTATTTCCTATAGGATATTAAAGAAGCCAGCCTACACCCACTCGTATCTGTGTATCATCGTCCTCGGAGAAAAACAGGCCAGCAGATATAGAAGCTTTGTCAAATGGAGCAAAAAACATCCCCGCGCCATAAGTGAAGTGCCACTTATCACTGTCATCTCCCGTCCATACTCTACCGTGATCAAAGTACGCAGATAGGCCAAAGCTATTTACACGATCTGCAGACCTGCCGCGACCTGAGAGATAGTAATGAAGATTATTACTGTGATAAAAGCTGTAATCACCACGCAGCCTCTCTCGCCGCAGACCTCTGAGGCTGTGATAGCCGCCGAGGGTAGGGAGCTGATAAAAGTAAGCATCACCCAGCAGTGCCTCGGCGCCTATCTTAGAAGCATACAGCAGGCGGTCATAGCGATTAAATGGTTTGTAGACAGTCATATGTGCTGCCAGGCGAGCATGATCTCTATCGCGCTCGGAGGAGAGGTGCTTATTGGCTTCTACGCGCAGACTGACCTCGAGACCCTTATTGGGCATAAAGTTGTTATCAAAATTTTGAAGTAGGTACTGCAGGTGCGCACCGGCAAAATACTGACTATTAAACACCTCATCAGGAATGTCTTCTAGTCCGGATATAAAGCGATTTCCTACATCCTCTAAAGTGCTTTCTTGCACTTGGAAACCCATGCGCAAGCTTGACGGCCCGTCAAAGTCTCTGAGCCAACCCGCACTGAGCTGAGTGAGACGTGTACGCAAGAAGTAAAATTCTCTGTCGATATCAGTATTGATCTCGGTCTCATTACCTACTCCAAAGAAATTATTTTCATAGCGCGGACCTAGGAATTGCAGATCTACATACTTATTTAGCTTATATAGCGGCGACTCTATAAGTGCCCCATATGTAAACGCTGTAGATCTCCGTGCTGTTGCAATGGAGGCTCCAAGCGTGTGTGTTACAGTCTTTTTGTAGCTATGTCGTTTATGGACAAGTGACGCTCCTATGATCACACCATCATCGCGGTTAAATCCTAGTGCAGGCACTATAAAGTGGTAATTGGACATGAAGTCAGAACGGGTAAGAGAAATAATCTCCTTATTATTTACTTCTCGCACTTGAGATGCGCCTGTGTATGTGCTTTCGTCATTGAGCTCGTAGATCTTCAGAGCGGATTTACTTCCTGTCTCATTGATGTATTCATCTTCTCCATAGCCGCCTATCATGGTAATCTTGATAGGTGATTTGTCTCCTATGATCTTTACTTGATCATCACCGTCATAGAGATTGACCCAGAGCTGCTTAGTATTATCTGCGCTGAATCTTCTTTCTATCATTACTTTTTCCTGATCGTCATCCATGATCTTGACAGATAGTCCTTGCTTGTCTGATTCTAGAAGGATGATGTCGTCTTTGCTAGTGCCTACTATGCATGCTCTCTCATTGATGATGTGATACAGATCGTCGCTCATCTTAGCTATGTATGCTAGCCGTGCGGTCATGAGCTTGGTGATATCTACATTTTGTATGCTTTCTACAGGCATTTTGGCGATCGCGGCGGCCATTTCTTTGGGGCCTATGCTTTCTATGACTTCAGCAGTTACTTCATCCCATGCAGCGCGATCGAGCTCTGTGAGTATGACTCTATCCAGGTATGCTACTGTCTGGTGCATCCATTCTATGCTTTTGGTCTTTGGCTCTTCGCGCAGAGGATATGCCATGAATGCTGGTGGATTGTAGTAGCGCACCAGAGAAGTGATGAGGCCATCGTAGTTAGAGAGTGCTTGATCCCTATCGCGAGGTATTGCTCGGTATACGTCTAGACCATCCTCGCTTTTGCGCGACAGCGCCCACCTCCACTGATCCCTGTGTCTGTCCCAGTCATTGAGTAATAGATCAAGTATTCTTGCCTTGAGGTACATACGTGCGTCCGCCTTGGCGTCTTGGTCGTAATACTCCTCGAGAAAATCTGATGTGCTGATGACTTCTGTGCTATAGTCGACCTCGCTCTGATCTGACATGTTGCCATCTAGTCGCTGGCGATAAAGTACGAGGCGATCGCCTATCTCATCGTTATAGGGTTCTAGTCGTTTTTGCTTGGGGAGATACATGAGTTTGGGTTCTGTCCTGAGGAGCCCGAGCTCATTTTCTAGATGATTACTGGCCAGAAATCCATAAGGATGTGCCCCCGTAAAGTAGTAGAAGACCAGTTTTTCTAGTAGCGCTATATCAAAGGGTGGAGGTACCAATCGCTTAGGCGTCTTCTGGATGGCGCGAGCGACATAGGTGTCATCAGTGAGACTGTCTTGGAGTCTGAGGGAGATGGTCTGATTTCCACCACCGATGCGGGCTGTACGTAGCTGTCTTTCGTCGTAGTTGAGATCGAGAATCGGGACGGTCACGCTATCGTAGTAGAGGCTGGTATTGAGATTTCCGAGGATCTTATTATTGTATTTGGTCAGATTGCGATCTGAGAGTACGGCTGTGGTGAAGGAGTCAGGTCTAGTATCTGCGTCATCATAGGCCCATATCGCTGTCTCATCACTTACTTCATCACTCAGCACATACTCATCCGAGTGGAGTAGGGCGTCATCGTTCCAGCTGTTCCAGCTGTAATCTATTCCGGTTGCTTCTGGTCTGATCGTGAGATAGCTCGGTGTGGCGCTGGTCCAGTCGTATCGATTAGCTCTGTAGTAGTCACTCTCATCACTCGTATTGATATTGATAAAATGCCCTTCATCGGTCTTGAGCAGCATCTGATACTGAGCATCGCTGCTGACTGTCAGTACATTGGGCTCGATTTCTACTACGTCCTCGAGTCGACCACAGTAGTCGCGATAGATAGGATGAGTGGGTGCGCTGAAATCACTGGTCTGACTCTTGATCTGATTAGCGTAGAAGCTTAGTGGCGGAACGAATAGCTGTGAAAGCGTAGGGTAATAGCCCCCAGCTCGGTCGTATCTATGAGGTCCGTGGATGCTAAATAAGATGACAGAGGCATCTCGATAATTGTCTAGCTCATCGCTGAGCTCTATCCAGAATCGACTGCGATCGCGTACGCGGCATTTGCGATTGATGTAATTATCTTGATCCCAATTTTGCAGATACCACTCGCTATCGACAAATACCAAGGCGGTGCCGTCATATTCCTTGATTTCTGTCTCACCGCAGGCATTGTCTGGCACAAAGATGTCTTGGTCATATGTGTCTGCGATGTAGTCATCTAGCTCTTTGATGCCTTTTGCGCCGAGCTGATCCCAGCTGTTCCCTGATGGTACGATATACACATCTGAGAAAGCTGTCACGAGACGGGAGATCTCAGCACGGAGGTAGTCTGGCTCTGCAGAAGTGATGGTAGCACCGAGTACTACGAGTACATGATCGTCTACAGTATTTTGAGTAGCCACAGTGACAAGGCGGTCTATGCTGGCTTTATCGTTGAGGTCGATGTCCGAGACCACCGTGATTTCAGGGGATTGCGCCTCTAAGAGCATTAGCGATGCACAGGTCACTAGGAGTGAAAGGAAATACTTCATGTTAGCTATATGGTAAGGCCGACTTGTCTAAAATATATGCAGTCTAGCTTTGTGATTGTACTTATGTACAAGAGCTACTCATACAATGCGCATCTTACCATAGCCGAAGTAGTAAAGTTCGTTTCCCAAAACAGATCCTAGCATCAGCTATACAGAGCTCAGCTTAGTCATCGTATAGCGTCAGCCAGCCAGCACCAGATACGGGCAGAAACAGGGATCACAGATCTCCAATAAGAAATGTGTACAGAGGACTATTTGCTGAATACCTCTTGGTAGAGTATAGGATGCGGATACTCCTCAGAGAGAGCTGTGCGCAGTACATCAAATGAAGTCACTACACCTTTAAACTCATTGCGGAGGTTGACCACAGGCAGAGTCTTGAAGCGTCTATCCATGAACAACTCCGCTGCCGTACCCACTTTATCTTTAGGACTGATCTTGATGACCTTGACATTCATGACATCAGAGACTCGCTGATCGGGGGATGCAGGGCTGTTGAGATTTTTCTTCCAGATGTCATAGGAAGTGAGGAGACCTACAAACTGATTACCCTCTACTACAGGAATCTGCATCAGATTTTGAGAGAGCATTTGATCTACTACGTCTGCAACTCGATCTGTGGGACTCACCGTAGTAGGATCGGTGGTCATGATCTTGCGTACTTCTTCGTTCATCATATCAAGTGGGTTTTAGCAAGTGAAAAGTTGGCAATGCCTTATCTCGTGCCCAAGATAGGTATTATTTTCTATAGTTGCAAGCGTTTGTACGTAGTAGTTGTGGCAGATATTACCAGCGATATCTCTCGTCGTAGTAAGTGTGTATATACTGACCTTTGCGTCGATGCCAGCATACGATATCATAGGCGATGTACATGGTCATGCAGCTCAGCTAGAGCGCACCCTCCGCGGGCTAGGCTATCACAAGACTGGTGGAGTATATGAGCATCCAGATAGGCGAGTCATCTACGTGGGAGACATCATTAATCGCGGTCCACAAGTGCGCAAAGCAGTGAAAATCGTGAGAGCTATGGTCGATCATGGTACTGCCAAGATGGTCCTGGGCAATCATGAGATCGACTATATCCGCTTCATGACGACGGACCGCAAGGGTAGGCCACTACTCAAGCACAATCGATGGTCGCACCTGCGCTTACGAGATACTCTGAAGAGCTATGATGAGCATGAGCGACTAGACTTGCGCGACTGGCTCATGACACAGCCTCTCTATATTGACAAGCGGACCTACCGCGTGGTGCATGCTTGCTGGCAGGATACTGAGATCAGTTTTCTTGAGGATAAGTATGGTGGTCCCTATATACAGCCCAAGCTGCTGCGTCGCTTGGCCAGACCACACAAGCGCACGCACTGGGCAGTCCATTCTATTACAGATGGCCCGCAGATCATACGCAATGATGACAACAAGCTAGACGTGTCCGTCCACACACCACGCCAGTCCAGCGTCAAGGTGAAGTGGTGGGAAGATGCACAGGACAAGTCTGTCCGCAATCTTGCTATACGCAAGGTGAAGAAAGTCTCCAAAAAGAAACTGCCGCGCACCTACTACCGTGCGGTAGATCCTTATCCGCCAGATGCCCAGCCTCTCTTCTACGGGCACTATTGCCTGCCCATCTCACCCAGGCTACTGGGTGATAATATCTGCTGCTTGGATTTCTGTGTGGTCAAGGATAAGCGGCTGGCCGTGTATCGCTTTGATGGTGAGCAGACGCTGGAGCCTGCCAGACTGCTGAGCTTTGAGTGAGGCCTATGCTTCTAGGAGTTCTTTGGCATTGGCCATTGCTGATGCTGATGGAGGATCTGTACTGAGCATCTTGGCTATTTCGTAGATACGGTCATCAGTTGCTAGATCTCTGATGTGCGAGCTTGTCTGTGCCCCTTCATTGTCCTTGTATATATACAGGTGCTGATCACCAAGTGAAGCAATTTGTGGGCTGTGCGTGATGCATATGAGCTGATGATCATCAGACAGCTGAGCTAGCAACTGGCCCATCTTCATAGCTACATCGCCAGATACTCCCGCATCGATCTCGTCTAGGATCATCGTGGGCATATCCATCTTCCCAGCCAGAGTAGACTTGATGCATAGTGCGACTCTCGAGCGTTCGCCCCCGCTAGCGACCTTGGTGAGAAGCTGGGGTTCTTGACCTTTATTGGCGCTGAAGAGAAACTGCAAATCGTCCATGCCATCAGCTTGTGGAGCAGCAGTCGCCTCGAGCTCTATCACGAGCTTAGCATAGGGCATGGAGAGATCGCTCAGAGAAGCCTCCACTTCTTTACTTAGAGTCTCAGCCGCGCTCTGGCGACCCTTACGCAGTTTCAGACCGCGTTTCTCCAAGCTAGACAGCAATTGAGCTATGGACTCTTCCAGTACAGTGCGCTGATCATCCGCTTCGTCTACACTTTGCAACTTTGACTGCATCTCATCACGAAGTGAGATGAGGCTCGATAGATCTACCGTTCCGTGTTTCTGCTGTAGGCGATATACAGCGTCAAGGCGCTCAGCGATGACGAGTAGTCCCTCTGGATCTGGCTCGCTGCGATCGATCTCATCTGTGATCTGCGATTCTAGATCCAGCAACTCTTCGGTACATCCTGTAAGGATGGCTGACCATGCTTCTTTTTGCTGCTCAGGCACTGGCACGTTTTCTACGATTGACCTTAGACTCCGTAGTTGATCTATCAGTGGAGTCTCACCCTCGCTCAGGGCATATGCCGCGCTACTGAGCGATTCCTTGATATCTTCTATCTGGCTCAGTCGCAGGCGCTCGGCCTCCATAGCTTCTACGTCTATGTCGTCCAGTCCAGCCTCATCCAGTTCCTTGAGTTGGAAGCTATAGTAATCGTAGTCACGACGATTCTGGTCGATCTGGCTGAGCAGGTCTGCAAGTTCTTTTTTACGCGAGATCCACTTGCGATATTCGTCTTGATACACTTTCCTTTCTTCCCACTGATCGGCTAGCGTATCTAGGATCTCCAGCTGTCTAGACTTAGACAAGAGCCAGGAGGTATCCATCTGCTTATGGATATCTATGAGGTACTCACGGAGCCTAGCCATATCCTGCAGAGTAGCAGGCAGGTCATTGATAAAGGCTCTTGACTTTCCTGATGCATTGATCACACGTCGCAGTATGAGCTGATCTTCACCATCCTCCTCTAGCAGATCAGGAGGTATAGAGGCCTTTCGGCCAAATGTCGCCTCCACTATAGTCGAGCCGCGGTCACTGCGTAGATTACTGCTCTGGGCTCTACCACCTAGTACGAGATCGAGCGCGCCCAGCAAAATAGACTTACCTGCTCCTGTCTCTCCAGTCATGGTGATAAAGCCATCCTTGAGCACCAGTGTGATCTCATCGATGATGGCAAAGTTCTTTATGTACAGGCGCTCAAGCATAGTCATACAAAGATACTTCAGTCAAGCTGAGAATGTGTGGGGTGGGAGTGGTGTAGGCTTATTGCATACATCAATAGGCGAGAATCTTCAGCGTCATCAATTTGCCTTTTCCACATGTAGAACCTTACATAAGCGATCAAAGGATTGATGCACATGCCCAGCACGATTTCCATTTACTCACATCAGCAACCTGAGCTCTCCCAGCAGCGTGGAAGCAGTAGAGTGTCTCACA
>JAHDBH010000034.1:19189-29244 GCA_020630495.1 Saprospiraceae bacterium | reverse complement strand
ATATATTAACGACACGCAAAAAGATCATGCTAAAGATACTATCACAGTTATAGAACACACCCGTCCAGAATACAATACTCAGATTTCGAGCTATAATGACAATGTGGATATGGACCAGTACAGTCCGCAGAAATCACTACTAGGCCCTGCAAATAGTTGATAGATCAGCTCTTCTTCCGCAATGAATTTATGAATAAAATCATTTTCAGCTAAAAATTTTTCTCTGCCGTCCTTCATTGTTGAAGTTATAAACTTATTAAGTAGTCGTTCGCACTCTTCAATATGGCGACTCATGTCATTTAGTTCAACGATAAGAATCATGCCCAAAGAACACCCTACTCACCCATACATCCCAAACCTCCCCAGCCCCACGCGCTGCAAGAAATGCTTCACGCTTACGCCTAGCACACCAAGACCATATTTAGCGCTGCGGCGAAAATTGATGCTGCTGGCTTCTTCAAAGTACTTGGTAGGGCAGGTGACTTCTGCGATGTCGTAGTCGGCATAGATGATCTGCGATAACATCTGATTATCAAAGATGAAATCATCGCTATTGCTATTGTACTTGATGCCCTCGAGGACCTCTCTGGAGAAGGCGCGGTATCCCGTGTGGTACTCCGAGAGTTTGTAGTTGACAAGGATGTTCTGTGCGAGGGTCAGGAAGCGATTGGCGATGTACTTGTAGATCGGCATACCGCCTTTGAGAGCTCCCTTACCCAGGATGCGTGATCCTAGGACTACGGGATAAAGGTCTTTGGCAATGATATTGACCATGCTCGGGATGAGCAGAGGTGTGTACTGATAGTCTGGATGGAGCATGATGACGATATCAGCTCCTAGCTCGAGGGCGCGATTGTACAGCGACTTTTGATTGGCGCCGTAGCCACGGTTTTCGGGATGCACGATGATCTCGTGGATACCCAGGCGCTGAGCGGTCTGCACCGTGTCATCTGCACTGGCATCATCACAGAGGATGATCTCATCTACGATGTCTCTAGGGATCTCCTCCAGCGTGCGCTGCAGGGTCGCAGCAGCATTGTAAGCTGGCATCACCACGGCGATCTTTTTCCCTAGATACATGCTACTCCTCCTCGTCCGAGTCAGTGAGTAAGTCCAGGGCCTTGAGGTGGGCGTACCACTGTATGATCTTCTTGATGTCCTTTACCTTGACGCGATCTTCATCAAAATCTGGTAAGATCTGCTCAAAATATTCAAACAGCACATGCTGCTCACTCTTAGCTGGTACAGGCGGCGTGGTAGCCTCTTGGTCGCGCATCTTAGCAAAGATGTCGCGCAGCGGCACCGTATCACCAAGGGTATAGATAGAGATCGACTCCATGGGAGAAAACTGGTGCTTTCTCGAACTGACAAATTTCCGCTTGTTCGTCTGTAGATCTTCTACGATGAGGCCATTCGCTCGATTGCCAAGGAGTCTGTAGAGTCCTGGTAGACCGCTGATGGCGAGTATGTCTGAGATGTTCATGACACAAAAGTACTGCCCTAGTAGGACAGTAGCCTATCCATCTGTGCGCTGAGGCGCTTACTAGCCATGTAGTCGTCTTCTAGAGCTGGCGCAAAAGGAATAGGCGTATCTAGCGATCCGCATCGCATCACAGGGGCGTCTAGATCTTCCCAGCACTCTTCCTGTATCCAAGCCGCGATCTCAGCACCTATCCCGCCCGTCTGATTGTCCTCATGCAGCACGAGTATACGGTGAGTCGCTGCCGCCTGAGCACGGATAGCTTGATGATCGAGAGGACTCAGCCAGCGCAGATCAAGGATTGCCACATCTTTCCCACTCTCAGCTACCCAGTCCTCTGCCCACTTCACACCCATGCCATAGGTGATGATGGTCGCTTCTGCTCCCGAGCGCACAGATCGAGCCTCACCCACAGCGAGCTCGTAGTAGCCCGTGGGCACCTCGTCCTCTAGACTGCGGTATAGTGCCTTGTGCTCAAAGTAGAGATATGGAGCTGGATCTTGCAGTGCTGTCAGGAGAAGACCCTTGGCATCTGCAGGTGTGGATGGATAGACGATCCGCAGACCTGGCACATGGAAAAACCACGCCTCATTGCTCTGCGAGTGAAACGGTCCCGCGCGCATAGTCCCACCAGTAGGCATACGCACTACGACATCCGCGATGGCGCCCCAGCGGTAATGAATCTTAGCGAGATTATTCACGATCTGATTGAAGCCGCATGTCACAAAATCAGCAAACTGCATCTCTACCATAGCCTTCATGCCTGCAAGGCTAAGACCGAGCGCCGCTCCTATGACAGCACTCTCACATAGTGGCGTATTGCGCACGCGCTCCGCACCGTACTTCGCTAAGAAACCATCCGTAATCTTAAATACCCCTCCATAGTCGGCAATGTCCTGACCCATGAGCACCAGCTCATCATGCTTGCTCATTCCCTGATCGAGCGCATCACTGATGGCATCTATGAAGCGCATGCTTTTTTTCTCCGCAGCTGGTACAGCGGGCACCACGCTATGGGTCACCACGGCATCTGCTACTTCTGCCCCCTGGACTGGATCAGTGAAGCTGTCACTATGGCTGAGTTCTTCCTTGATATAGCTGGAAATCTGCGCTCGATATTGTAGGTCTTGAGCTTCCGTCATCACGCCTTCAGCGATCAGATACTGGCGATATTGCTCCACGGGATCCTTGGCGACCCACTCGTCCATGAGATCTTGTGGCACGTATTTGGTACCGCTCGCTTCTTCGTGTCCGCGCTGTCTGAATGTGTTGCATTCTATCAGAAATGGCTGTGGCTGCTCGCGAGACATTTGCGCGAAAGCGCTCACCTGATGATACACCTCTAGCACATCATTTCCCTCTATGCGCACACCCTCGATTCCATAGCCGTGCGCGCGATCCACTAGGTGCTCACAGCGATACTGCTCACTGGTGGGCGTACTGAGGCCGTAACCATTATTTTCTATAATAAATATGACGGGCAATTGCCATACAGCCGCCAGATTAAGCGCCTCGTGAAATTCGCCCTCGCTCGTGCCGCCCTCACCAGTAAATGCCAGAGATACTTTCTTTTCACCACGATTCTTGTACGCAAGTGCCACCCCATCAGCTAGAGAAAGCTGCGGTCCCAAGTGCGAGATCATGCCTACGATATGATGCTCCAGACTCCCAAAGTGAAAAGAGCGATCACGCCCCTTGGTAAAGCCTTCCATCTTGCCCTGCCACTGTGCATAGAGCTGCCGTAGCGATATATCTCGCGAGGTAAATACCCCCAGATTTCTGTGCATAGGAAATATCATCTCATCTGGCCTCAGGGCCGCTGTACAACCCACCGCGATCGCCTCCTGTCCTATGCCAGAAAACCACTTGGAAATCTTCCCCTGCCGCAGATAACTGAGCATCTTTTCCTCGATCATTCTGGGCAGAAGCATGTCGCGATAGAGGCTGAGGAGTGTAGGGTCTGGAAGGGCCTTACGGCCAAATGCAAATGCAGTAGATATAGGTGTAGGTGCGTCCATATAGTAAGCAACTAGGGTAGAGTAATTTGCTAGCAGCTTCTTGACTGCTTACAAAGCGAATAAGTCAACTGACACCAAAAGTGCGATAAATACACGGCATAAGACGACTTACCAAGATCCTCAGAGACTCCTGAGAACCTCCAGGCTCTTCAGTTCGGTAAATCCATCTATATGATACTGAAAGTAACGTATGAGCAGATCTGTCAGTCGATTGCGTGTGGCTAAGGATGTACTGATGGGATCTCGGCGCAGTAGAGAAATCATGAGAGCAAGTGGCTCGCCTGTCACCACCTCGTGATGCAAGGGCTCTAGGGCCACTGACCTACCCTCACGCAGATCAAAGTATGCCAAGTCCGCATCCATAGACGGTGAGATACCCACATGATCGGCCAGCTCTAGCATGAGTTGATTGGGCATATGCGCTGGAGAGCTCGATGGATCATCTAGCTGAAGGAGAAACTTACGGATATAACTGTACGTCTCAGGATCATACTCAGTCTCTCTGATCGACTTGCGCAGCAGCTCGATGGCAAAGCTGAGTACGGCTATGCGCTGCATATCCTGTGTCACGCATCTGTAGATCTGTGACATATGGAGCTCCTTGACACGGCTCAGGCTATCGCCCTTCTGTGGATAGGCGATGATCTGCACTATATTGCCGATCTGGAGCATACCGGCGGAGGTACGACTTCTGGCCTTACGCACACCACCTATGATGAAGGAAATGAGACCCTGCTCCTCCGTAAATGCGTCAAAGATCACGCTCGACTCGCGATACTTGACTGTGCGCAGTATGATTGCCTCTGTGTCGATCATGCAAGCGCTAAGGTAGTATGACTGAAGAGGCAATAGTCTTCGCCGCCCTACAGAATTTGCCTACCTTGCGCCGTATATGAGCGCTACGCTAGACACTGGTAAGTACACCAGAAAGCAAGTACACACGGGCTGGGCCATGTTTGACTGGGCCAATAGTGCTTTTGCGCTGGTCATCAGCGCGGCCATATTTCCCTTTTACTTTACTGAGCAGATAGACGATAGCTTCCTTCTAGGCCGTATGACGATCAGTGATGACGCTATCTACAGCTACTCGATCACGGCGGCTTACCTGATCTTGATCCTTACGATTCCGCTACTGAGTGGCATGGCTGATAGCGGCGGTAAGCGGCGCACGTTTATGAAGATGTTTACCTATATCGGTGGACTAGCGTGCATTTCGCTATTTTTCTTCACGGGTCATGAGGGGCTGTGGCTTGGTGTAGCGGGCTTTGCGCTGGCTAATATCGGATTTGGCGGAAGCCTGGTCTTTTACAATAGTTTTCTTCCCATCATCGCTCAGGACAGAGAGATGGATCGACTCAGCGCACGGGGATTTGTGCTAGGATATATAGGTAGTGTATTATTGCTCATCGCCTGTCTGGTGCTCATCCTCAAAGGTCCAGACTGGGGCATACAAGATGCTGGTCTGCCTGCGAGGATATCCTTCTTACTCGTAGGCATATGGTGGATTGCCTGGGCGCAGTATACCTTTCGCAGATTACCTAGAGAGGCTCAGGTAGAGAGTCAGAGGGGCCTGATGGCCAAAGGTCTACGAGAGCTCCGTCATGTAGTCTTCAAGCTCAAAGGCATGGTAGCTACGAGAAGATTTCTCATCAGTTTTCTCTTTTACAATGCGGGCGTGCAGACGGTACTCTATCTCGCTGGCACCTTCGCTGAGAAGGAGCTGGACTTTGAAGCAGATGAGCTCATAGTAGTGATCCTGGCGCTGCAGCTATGCGGTGCAGTGGGCGCCTGGGCCTTTGCTAAGCTCAGCGAGCGCATGGGTAATAAATCTACGCTACTGATCCTCGTATCTCTCTGGACAGGCGTATGCGTGCTAGCATTCTTGACGCATGAGAAGTGGAAATTTTATCTACTCGCCGTGCTGGTAGGCCTTACTATGGGTGGCATCCAAGCTCTCTCACGAGCTACCTATGGAAAATTGATTGACGAGCATCCTGAGGATAGCGCTTCCTTCTTCAGCTTTTACAATGTGATGTACTACTTATCCATCATGATGGGTACATTCATCTTTGGTCTGCTGTCTCAGTGGACAGGAAGTATGCGCTACAGCATCCTTGCTCTAGGTGGACTCTTCATTACTGGTGCCCTACTACTCACTCGGGTGCGTATAGCTCCTGCGGGGAAGCAAGAAGACCTCTGATCGTCCGTGCTAGGTCACTTCGTCCAGCTATCTTGTGAGCTACTCTTTATACTACAGTGGTTCGGGTAATTTTGCGCGGTGAAGCGCCCTATCATAGATGTGATCATCCCTGCGTATAATGAGGAGAAATCTATACCCCTGGTGGTCGCAGAAATCCCTCAAGATCTGGTACGCCACATCATCGTAGCTAATAATGGTAGCACAGATGATACAGTGATTGCCGCTGAGTCAGCAGGAGCTATAGTAGTCCACGAGCCGCAGAGCGGCTATGGAAACGCCTGTCTGCGTGGCATGGCCTATGTCGCCCAGCAGGATACTCTTCCAGATGTCATCGTATTCATCGATGGAGATCACTCTGACTACCCAGCAGAGATGCGACTGCTCATCAGCAAGATGCAGGCAGAGGATCTAGATCTCGTGATCGGCTCTCGAGCTCTAGGCGATCGTGAATCTGGCTCTATGAAACCTCAGCAGATCTTTGGCAACTGGCTTGCTACGAGCCTGATCAAGCTATTTTACAAGTACGAGTTTACCGATCTGGGACCGTTTCGCGCTATCAGGTATCCAGCGCTGATAGCCATCGATATGCAAGATCGCACCTACGGCTGGACCGTAGAGATGCAGGTCAAAGCCGCCAAGATGGGACTACGCTGCGGTGAAGTGGCGGTGAACTATCGCAATCGCATAGGCACCTCCAAGGTATCTGGCACCATCAAGGGAACGATACTCGCTGGACACAAAATTCTCTGGACAATCTTTAAGCTGCTCTAAACATGGTCATCATAGGATACGTATTACTAGGCATATACTTTCTCGCTTTATTGTACATCACCTTCTTCTGCTTGATGCAGTTTCATCTGCTCTATCACTACCAGAAAGTCAAGAAAGATCAGTTACCCATATCGACTCCCGCGGTCAAAGATCAAGATTGGCCCATGGTCACTATTCAGCTCCCGATGTACAATGAGAAGTACGTCGTAGAGCGATTGATCGACTGCATCGTACAGATCGACTATCCCAAGGATCGACTGGAGATACAGATCCTAGATGATAGCAACGACGAGACACTGGAGCTAAGTAGAAAAAAAGTCGAGCAATACAGCGCCCAAGGCTACATGATAGAGCTGGTCACAAGACCTGATCGTGTGGGATACAAAGCAGGCGCACTCAAGTATGGTATGCAGTCTGTGAAGGGTGAGTTCATCGCCATATTTGACGCTGACTTTTTACCTCGCAGAGACTTTCTGCGACGCACTATACCGCATTTTCTCCATCATCCCAAGGTAGGTGTGGTACAGTCAAGATGGGAACATATCAATGAAGACTACTCTATCATCACTAGGCTGCAGGCCTTTCAGCTCAATGTCCACTTTACTGTGGAGCAAGTAGGCCGCAAAGCGGGTAATTATATGCTGCAGTTTAACGGAACGGCGGGTGTGTGGCGCAAAGAGACCATCATAGATGCTGGTGGCTGGGAAGCCGATACGCTCACAGAAGACCTAGACCTGAGCTACCGCTCGCAGATCAGAGGATGGGAAATTGTCTACTTAGAGAATCTCGGCTCTCCCGCTGAGCTACCGGCCGAGATGAACGGTCTCAAGAGTCAGCAATTTAGATGGATGAAGGGCGGTGCTGAGACTGCCGTCAAAATACTTCCTACCATCTGGAAATCTAATCTGACATTTGCGCAGAAATTTCATGCGAGTATACACTTACTGAGCAGCGGTATTTTTCTAGTGATATTTTTGACGGGGGTCTTTTCTGTTCCGCTAGTTTTTCTGATGGGCGTGCTAGGATTTGATGGAGCGATATTTGGGATGTTCCTTATGGGATTTTTATCCTTGATCGCCGTCTACTTTGTAGGCAACTTTTCTCTACGTCCTGAGGGTCAGTCCAAGCTCAAGGCGATAGGGAAATTTGCTATATTATTCCCTTTGTTTTTGGCATTGTCCATGGGTCTTTCGTTGCACAATAGTATTGCAGTGCTCCAAGGCTATCTGGGCAAAAAGTCGGCATTTATCCGCACGCCAAAGTTTGACATCAAGTCTCTGGCGGATAATTTTACAAAAGCTAATTATCTCAGTGCTAAGCTACCTACCACTACCTACATGGAAGGCGTGATGGCACTCTACTTTATCTTTGCCATAGTGATGGCGGTGGTACAGCGAGAGTGGACATTTTTATTGTTTCATGGTATGCTGGCGATTGGTTTTACCACGATATTCTATTTTTCTGTGAAGCATTTTCGATTGAGATAACTGTGCGATTTTACCTCATCACAGCATTATTTCTGGCAAGTGTAGCCTACCTTGGATACTTTCCAGAGCAGTCAGATTTTCATGCATTGGTCATAGGCTATATCGTGGCATTTGCAGCAGTGATAGTTCTTTATCTCAAGCCGCTGCGATTTACGAGTTCACAGATTACTTACTGGCTTGTAGTGGGCTTCTTGGCTCGTATGATATTACTCCCAGCATTTCCTCAGTTGAGTGATGACATCTATCGCTTCTACTGGGATGGTCTGCTCACGCTCGATGGAGTGAATCCTTATCACTTTACGCCGAGTGACTATATAGCCTCAGGTGCGGATACCTCATGGGCAGCACAGCTATATCCTCAGCTCAATAGCCCTGATTACTACAGCGTCTACCCACCGCTCAATCAATTGCTATTTGCAGCTGCCGCATGGCTCAGCTCATCTGTAGCGACATTCTCGCTCCTTCTGAAACTCTTGATTCTTGCGGCTGAGGGCGTCACTTGCTACTATGGAATAAAGATCCTGGGCCTGCTAGGTCAGCGAAGAGAACGTATATTTCTTTACTTACTTAATCCACTGATTATTATAGAGCTATCGGGTAATGTCCACTTTGAGGCCTTTGTGGTGGCCGCCGTGAGCGCTGGTCTTTATTACTTATTGAAGCAGGATATGGTGCGATCGGCGATCGGCTGGGCTCTTGCGGTAGGGACCAAGCTCACACCACTTCTGCTTCTTCCAGCTCTCTGGAGAAAGCCTTCTGGTAAGCAAGGTATCGCGGTACTCTGGGGTGTATCGGCCGTTGTCGTAGCTTTACTATTATCACCTATAGTATGGTCGCTGCAATCGGTGAATTTTGGCGAAAGCCTAGACCTCTACTTCCGCACCTTCGAATTTAATGCTAGTCTTTACTATATCGCTCGATGGATAGGTCAAGGTATCGTGGGATATAATCTCATTGCTTATATCGGACCCCTGCTTGCAGTATTTACGATAATAATTATTGGGCTCAATAGCTGGTACGCCAAGAAGGAACTTTCTGCATATCGCTTTATTTCCTTGCTACTCTGGCTGTATGTGATCTATTTATTTCTGAGCACTACTGTGCATCCGTGGTACTTGAGTTTGCCGATTTTTTTGACTTTATTCACTCGTTTCAGATTTCCTTTGCTTTGGAGTCTTCTGATCGTGCTGAGTTACAGTCACTATCAACATGGTGCCTATCAGGAGCACTATGGACTCATAGCCCTAGAGTACATCATCGTCTTTGGGGCCTTCTTATGGGAATGGCTGCGTGATTGCTCGGTGGTGCCTTGGCTCATGGATGAGGACCCAGCGGCTATGGCAAAGAATGTCTAGCTCTAGGTATCTGCACCTCACTCTGCTATGAGGCAGAATGTGTTGATCCGGCCAGTCTGTCCAGCTACATGATCTTGCACCTCCAGTGTCCAAGTGCCTGTGAGCATCTCGCCATCGAGCAGACTCATTGCAGATAATCCCAGGGCAGCGTCTACGTCTACATGAAGCGTTCCTGCAGAGAAGTGTCTGCACTGATTGGTTTCTAAGCCTTCGTCATTAGCGACGAAATTCACCCCTGCTGTATCGCTACAGTCGCGATCCCAAAGTGTGATATTCGTGGAGCCAGGACTGGTCAGCGTGACGGTAAGCTGGCTTGCATCTGGATGATCGATATCTATGAGGATGTCAAGATCTGTAATACTGAGACTACGCGAAGCAGCTACCTCTATGGTAGTACTGGTGCTACCCGCATCTGTGAGTAGAGCACCATCGGAGCAGTAGATATGAGCTTTACCTGGTACGGGTGTGAGTTCGCAATCTTCTATAGACACCTGAAGGATGCTTCTGAGCTCAGCCTCGGCACCTATGGACAGATCAGTAGCCTGAGCAGAGTAGATACTAAGACTATCGCCCACGCTCCCTAGGATGTTGACTTCAGCTCCACGGATTTCTGATAGAGCAATCGGATTTCCGTCTATCTGAGCGTAATTGTAGCAGTACGGCCTGTAATCGAAGTCCCAATTAAATGCAGAGTTGGACCAGCGATCATCCCACTCGATATAGTAGCGACTACCTTCAGTGACC
>JAHDBH010000034.1:0-19089 GCA_020630495.1 Saprospiraceae bacterium | reverse complement strand
GGTCCAGAGTAGCGGCGACTTTCCATGATGACTATAGGCTCACCACACGCCAGTCCAGAATAGCACTGCTCATCTGTGATCGTGGTCACATCTAGGTAGCACGATGCATCTCCATCATCGGTGATGCGATATGTATATGGCTCTGATAAAGTGGCGACGCTGTAGCTGATACTAGCTCCATAGGCAATGCTATTAGCTGTGAGGTCACCTGTGATAGAATAGCTAGACGATAGTCCAAAGCCAGTAGGGTTTAAACTTAGGGTGGTCATATCATCGTATGGATCATCAGTGCCTTGATCATTGCAGGTATTAGTGACATTTGCCGCCACGACTTGACAGCCGCTCGATCCTATGAGATCCATCGTCCACACGCCTCTGCCGTATGTACCTGCTCTGAGTTGATTGGAAGCATAGTTGATGACTAGATCATTTACAATGACATTAGGAAGACCTTGATCGCATCTGTCCCAGGTGGATGCTCCGAGATAGTGCGCATATACGCCTACATCCATGCCCACATAGAGTATGGGTACAGCGAGGCTGGTGTCAAGGGATAGTGTATTAGCAGGGAGCGCAGGTAGATTATAGCTAATCGCAGTCCAGCTAGCACCGCCATCCTGAGACCTGTATACTTGTAGACCGGCGGTATAGGTACTCATGGTGACGAAAACATCATTCTCCTCTGCAGGATGAACTAAGATATCAGATATGAATCGAGCTGGAAGGCCTGCAGAGATGGTATCCCAAGACACTCCACCATCCGTGGTACGTATGAGCGTGCCACCGTCAGAAGCATAGATGTAGTCGGTATTGGATTCACTGATGGTGAGCTGATTTATGCGTATCCCAGGAGAGAATGTGGTGAGTGAGTCCCAGCTATTTCCACGATTGGTGCTCTTGTAGATCTGTTGGTATCCTGCGATGATGGTGCTCGGGTCGCCAGGCATGAGCTCGTAGGGAGTTACCCATGCACCACTCGCTCCTGATGGCTTTATAGAAGTCTGGGACGACCAGTCATTGAGTGTCCTGCGGAGGGCGCCCTGCTGAATCATTCCGTACTGTATGTCATCATCTGAAGGGTCTATCTGCGGTACCATACCGTCTGCACCTATGACATGGAGCCAATCTTGAGCATTTCTAGTTCTATTGGTACCATTGTCTTGAGCACCTCCGATGATCAGACTTGGATCTGCTTCTGTGCAGGCAATGTCATAAAACTGCGTGATGTCCATGCCTGTAGTGAGATCAATCCAGTTCTGACCATTATCCGTGGACTTATAGATACCGCCGTCGGATCCGCAGTACAGGGCGTCACCGTAATTGACTAGCTCGTGTATGTCTGCGTGGACATAGCCTATAGGATTGCCATTTGTCCACTGCGTGAGAATAGACCAGTTGGTGCCAGCATCAGTAGATTCCCATACATTCACACCTCCGACCACTATACGCGAAGCGTCTTCAGGGTCAGCGTCTATAGCCAGATCATACCAGCTCTGATCTGCCCCATCACTGCCATCAGTAGCGTATCCCATGATATTGGGTGTGGTAGACATAGTGGAGAAAGTCAGTCCTGCATCAGTAGATCTGAAGAGTCCTGTAAATGATCCTGTGCTGCCAGGACCTGCTACGGCATATACCCATCCTGGCTCGTCAGAGCTCACAGCGAGCTTATATCTATTGACGTCTGCAGCGGATGGCAGGCCAGTGGTGATCTCTGTAAAGTTGATACCTCTGTCTACAGATCTATAAAATCGATCTGAGCATATGTAGATGATATCAGGATCCGTAGGATGGGCCTCTATGTCTTGCACATTGAGCGCGTTAATCTGTGTCCAGGTATCACCTGCATCGTCTGATCTGTGGAGGCCCTTAGTGGTAGATACAAAGACTACGTTGTGATCCGTAGGGTGCACAAGTATCGCGGTCACTCGATTAAAGAAAGTCGTGGCAAACTGCAGGCTGGTCAGCTGAAAAGTACTTCCGCCATCAGTGGACTTGAGCACTCCTATGCTGTAGGTGTCTGCTCCATCTCCGTCGCCAGTGCCCACATAGATAGTATCTGACTGTCCTGGCACATAAGCTATACCAGAAAAACCTATGGAACCCAGATCAGTGAGGAGCGATGTCCAGGTGGAACCATCATCGGTAGACTTCCAGAGCCCACCAGCAGGTACCCCTACGAGCAATGTCTGATCGTCAAGTGGATCACGACGTATGACATTGACTCGGCCTACACCAGCATTGTATCCGCTACCGAGATTCCAGGCATCTGGACCGAGACTAGACCATGGATTTCCAAATCTGCTCTGTGAAGTAGAGCCATGAATTTTATTATACCTGACATGCTCGCGATATGCGGCATCTTGTCTTGGAAATTCTCCAGTGGGATAGGTGCGCTGCTCCCAAAACCACTCCCAGCGCTTGTACTGCTTATAACCCTTGGCTCGCTCGTAGTCCTTGTCACCCCACTCATCTTGGAAGACTTGCTGTACTTCGTAAAAATTGGAGGCATCAAGGCTCTTCTCTATCCACTGCTGAGCGGACAGAGATACACATGTCATAAATGTCAAGACAGAGCTTATAATCGCTTGCGTCAAAATGTTCATACTGGCATTGCTTTACTCAGGGCTAGTACAAATCTATCGTTTCGTTAGATACTATCTAAGCAATCAGGAATAACAGTTGAATATATGACAAAAAAAGGCCGGTATGCTGATGCCTACCGACCTTTTCGTTCTCAATTGGCTCGCAGGAGCCATGGTTATATCTTAGTATGACCAGAGGTCATGCTCAAAGTTAAACAACTCTGCACGGATTTTTTCTGATTCCATCAGTAGATCTACTCCTTCATACCCAAGCGCACTCAGGTGAGCATCAAGCTCATTACTTTGCTTCCAGATGAAACTTGAGAATTGACGCTGCTCAAATACATCGTACCAAGTCATAGGTGCAGCGTCATTCTTAGGATTGAAGACTCTGTGCCGTGCTAGTAGTTCTCTCGCTTGAGGATAGTACACCCAGAAGAGTGGATACTCCGCGATAAACATGCCGCTGTCATTGTCAAATTCCTGATACATAGGAGCTATCCCAAGGATGCGCACTTTCACTACAGATTCCTCTTTGTTGAAGTACCACACTTCCTTGATTCTATATCTCTCGATATTGGAAGCAAAGATCTCTATGGTGGTGATCTGTGTGGTCATGTCAAATGTCTCTGGATCCATGACCTGCTGTGTATCTGGTCTGGCTATGATCGCCTGTACTTCAGAGCCAAACATCGGCTCTGTGAAGTTCTTATCACTTCCTTTGAAAACCGTGATCTCACCATTTATGGCTGCCTCCTTGAGAATATCAAAAAATGGCTCCTCCTCATTGCGGAAATGGAGATTCATACGTTCACGTACATCGATAAGTCTCCAGACTCTTTTCTGCCAAGGAACATCAGCTTCGCGTAATTCCTCATAAGGAAGCACCTGGCTCTCATAAACAAGTGTCCGCTGGACTATGTCATCGAGAAATAGATCCTCGCTCGGTTCGCTGGACTCGGTAATGATGTCATCGAGCTCGGCATCTCTCTGCGCATCCACCGCTGTAGACAGCAGGCATGCGATGAGCAGCAGGCTTAGATATTGGAAAACTTTCATATCGATTGTAGATTTCTGTAGATTCTTACTTGATATTAAACACGAGAGAGTTGATCTCTCTAGGAGCTACATCACCTGGACACTGTGCTTTCACGTCTATGAAGCTGTATGTGTCACCAGGTTTGGCAAGCTTCACATATTTCAGAGCATCTCCTGTAAAGCGAGCGCCGCCATTTAGGACTGGAATGGCATCTTCCCTCTTGGGAACGTAGAGCATTCGGTATCCTTTGATAGTACACTTAGCATCAAAATCAAAACCCTTGAGCAGAGCTCCGATACCTAGCTGGATTCTGAAGGTACCTGGATCTAATATACCGCCTGTCTTACCACCGAGAACGGCTTGTGGATCAGGAATACGCTTTACGCGAAAGTCCCTGGATTCGTTGAGACCAGGAGCGGTAACATTCACCTTGGCAAATTCTCCACTTTTTGTAGGGCGAGTAGCTGTCACGACATAGTTGCCATTGGAGGGCTTGATGGTTGCACCACCTGCGCCAGACATGCTTACTTGAATTTTATTGGAAGGTACACCAGCTGCTGTTACGCTCACTGGATTGGGAACACCAATATAAAATACGTTCATCTTGGTCGCTGATACGGATACACCTCGCTCACCTACCTCGTATTCAAAGGTTTCTTTGAGAGGAGTAACCTCACCAGTCACCGGATTTGTGATGGTTGCTGTAGCTGTATAGGTCTTCTTACCTACACTAGAAGCATTGGCTGTGTATGATGCACGTCCATCTCGATCGAGAGGAAGATTAGTGTTACCTACTCGGATATTGAGACCAGTCTTAGAATCTTGCCCGGCAGAAGCAGCGATGAATAGCTCTGTCTTGTATTTTTCACCTTTGATGATGTAGGATTTCTCTGGAGCTGATACGAGCTTGTAATTATCAAAGGTCAGCTCTGCTGTAGTACCTACCTTGTTAGCTAAGTAACCCAGAACTGCTGCCTCCGAAGCTTTGATGTCATTCTGAAATTTAGTGAAAAGCGGCATGGTAGCACCTAGTGGCATATGACCGAAAGTGTAGTCAGCCCATCCTGTCTTTGCATGTGGTGAATTTTTCCAAGCGTCTTCGTCTATATCGATAGGCAGCTTAGCGGCAATCTCCGCTTTATCGTCCTCATCTACAAAAGAGAGAAACTTGTTTTTCAAATTGAGCATGTAATTTTTGAGCTCGTCACCTTTTCCTTCTTCGACCATAAATCTTGTGGTCGCAGCGTAGTCCTTTTTTCCTTTGAGCTCACGCTTGTCCTTGACCATGACATAGTCACCTTCGCTTTCGGCTCCATCCAAATCACCAGATTGATCGATGAGGAGGATTTTGATTTTCTCTACATAGTCTACTGCCTCATCAGAGAGATCCACCACTCCATCTACACGATCAGCGTAAGTGGCTAGTGACTCTTTCTTTTTAGCACCGTCTTTGATGAGTTTCGGTAGTTTGTCATTGGCGCTATCAAGAGATTCATTAGCAGTCGTGAGTCCTTCATCTACCATTTCAAAGGCATTGAAGATCTCTGCAGATACATTGAGTGCAAGGAGGGCTGTAAGTACCAGGTACATGATATTAATCATGAGCTGCCTGGGTTCCTTAGGTATTGACATTGTTCAGTGTTTTGCTTGTACTTAAATATTGATTACTGTTCAATGCAAGGGACTAGGCATTGGTCTTTCCGCCCATCGCTGTGAGTACGTTGCCGTAGACACCGTTGAGAGAATTTAGATTTTGGTTGAGCTCTACCATTTGTTGCTTGTACTGCTGTGTGTCATCGATGGTGCCAGCGAGGTTTTCCATAGCCTCATTGAGTCTTCCGTAGAAGTTGCCCATGGCCTTAATCTGCTGTCCTGTCTCTGAGAAATCGACTTCCTGTAGAGCCTTGAGTGATCCCATACTTTTGCTCATAGTCTGCAGCTCACTCAGCATGCCACCGAGTTGGTTCTCTACTGTGGCTCCGTCTAGAGGACGTACTCCAGCTACACCTGTATCACCAGCTGTAAGCGGCGTAAGATTGCTATTGTAGTTGTCTAGTCCTGGGTACAGCTTCTCCCAGTAGTAATCTTTCTCAGGCCCTATGACGCCGAGGAAGAAAAAGAGAACTGCCTCGGTGATCAGACCTACTGTGATCATAAATCCACCCCATGGCGCACTATTGATCTTACCTAGGGCTCCTAGCATTACTGCAGCGGCACCTACACCGATGATCAAATTTTTGAAATACTTAAATCCTTTTGACTTTAGGAAACTCATCTTACTTATTAGTTATGGTTAATGACTTGATTACTTTGCTTGTATACGATGTCTCTACCCTTGACTTAGCGAGTCGAGACGTACAAGATGGGTTGTTGCATGTAGGGGAAGTGTAGACCGCTGATTATTTAAAATCATTGATCGATCTACCGAGGAAAGTCAGAGCACATCGGAAGCCGATGTATGACTTATTGGTATCCTGATATTCCCATGTACGAGTACCTGTATGCAGGTAGTAATATACATCCTTCCATGATCCACCTCTGATCACCTTACGCTTGAGTGCTGGTGGATCTGTAGGCTGTGCATCATAGCGATAGTCAGGATTCATATCATGAACGAAAGAATTGAGATTGGGATTGTATGCGGTGATCGTCCACTCGGCTACGTTTCCTGCCATATTGTAAAGTCCATACTCATTAGGGAAGTACGACTCTGCCTTGAGGGTGTGGAATCCACCATCCTCAGGATAGTTACCACGACCTGGCTTAAAATTAGCCAGTAGGCATCCCTTGGCATTTCTTACATAGTAGGCACCCCATGGATAGGGAGCCATGTCTTTGCCACCTCGCGCTGCATATTCCCACTCAAACTCTGTAGGTAGACGGAAGTCCTCTGTATTGGGCTGCTCTGCACCTTTCCACTCATTCCATAGCTGTGTGCGGTAGTGGCAGAAGGCATTGGCCTGCTTCCAATCTACACCCACTACTGGATAGTCGTCAAATGCTGGGTGAGAAAAATAATTACGCGTCATAGGCTCATTGTAGCTATATCCAAAGTCACGGATCCAGCAGAGCTCGTCTGGATAGATATTCACTTCTTCTCCTTTGATCTGCTGAGCGCGGGATACACCTCGTGCTGCTGCTTGCCAGTCTCTCCACTCGTAGTAGTAATTGAGCTGACGAGTATCTAGCTCTCGTCCGTTGATGGCTTCGTCACCTTGATAGAACATCTCATCTAGCGTAGGATCAGCGTAGTCGAGTGGATAGTCCCAGTCGAGCTTCTCATTACCTAGATCATCTGTGATGAAATCTCCCATGAGTACGTGAGCAATGGAGTCCTTGACGTACTCGGTAAACTGACGGTACTCATTATTAGTAATCTCAGTGTGGTCCATCCAGAATCCTGTGATGGAGATAGACTTGGGACGCTGGATGTTCGTATTAAACATATCCTGGTCGCTCTGTCCTATGTGCAAGGTACCTGATGGTATGTAACGCATACCGTAAGGATTGATCCCCCCATATTTCGGTCTGTCCTCTACACCTATGATCTCACCATAGCTCCCCTTGGAACCACACGAAACCACCATCATTACCACGAAGGCTGCAGCTAAACCTCGAAGTAAATTATTCATATCTGTCATTGTTAGTCGAGTTTATCAATACCCCCTAGTCCCTCCTAAGAGGCCACAAAGATAGGACATTGATGTAAAGTCATTCAGTAGTTTAACGATCTGTAAAATATTGCCGTCAGAAAAACCCCTTAATCCAACAGCTAGCATAACGTGTGTCAAACTTCCGATATTTTGACGAAAGTCACAAGAACTTTTTCAATCAAGTAAGCGAGGATTGTGAATTACAGGCGCTGGAGTGGCTACGCCGATACGTCGAGTCAGCTTATAGTGGATCATCACCTCGTGTGATCCTGTGTGCACCGTCTGAAGAGAGCTGAGGCCCAGATCATGGGCATAGGAGAGTGTCCACTTGGCTCCCAGTCGCAGATGTGCGAGCAGCAATAAAGATTCTGCACCATCCGTCAGGTCTCGATATCCTAGGCCCAGACCATAACTATTGCGCCACTCTACCCAAGCTGCTACTTCTGTCTGCCACTGTACAAAGTCTGACTGAAGCATGACGCTAGGATGCAGGATAAGATCATAAGGCAGACTGTAATGCCCTGCGGCAAAGGCCGTGAACTTAGCGGTCTGCTGGACCTCGATGACATCATCTAGGGATACCACGGGCCTGAGGAAGTCTGACAGCTGTAGACCACCCTCTACGCGGTCACCGACATAGTATACAGAAAGTCCAAGCGAGGGTATGATACCAGCATAGTTTCCCGGACCTAGTCTGGGATCGCGGTGGTTGACGCTACCATCTCTGTACTCGCCCTCGGGAGTCCTGAGTGCGCTACCGTCTATACGCTGCTGCAGTGCGCCTGCAAGCAAGCCTACACTCAGGTAACCCCAGTCAGCTTGTACGATATAGTTGTAGGATAGGGAGATACGTGTATTGACCAAAGCTCCCAAGCGCTCGCTCTCTAGCTGTCCGCCCACTGCACCACTCCAGCGATAAATGGGCAGGTGACCACTGATATACTGTCCCTCTGGGCTTCCTTGCAGGCCTGACCACTGGCTTCTGTAAGCGCCATGCACACTCAGTGTTCCGTCAAATCCCGCATAGGCTGCAATAGACCTGTAAGGATTCATCATGGACAGACTCGTCTGGGGAGCTTGCTGCGCAGAGAGGATGAGAGGGCAGCAAGCCATCAAGATGATCATGACGAGATAGATTCTCACAGCACGAATGTAAAGAATTTTTGCAGAGACCGTATGTCTACCACGTGACTTGCAAGCCATCATAGGCTACCGACACGTGATCTGGTAGTTCTCGATCTAGATGTGCCATGTTGCCAAGCTTATGGCCTACATGCGTGAGTATACACCTCTCTGGCTGGAGTTTCTCCGCCCAGGCTAGCGCACCATCGAGATGCGTATGACTATAGTGTGGATCTCTTCTAAGGCAATCTAGGATGAGAAGGTCAAGCGAGGATAGGTACTGCATGCTCAGCCCATCGATATCGCTCATATCAGTGAGGTAGGCCATCTGCCCTATCTTAAATCCACTGATAGGCAGCTTGCCATGTCTTATAGGAATGCTCTGTATAGACATGTCCGCTAGATCTATCTTAGCACCTAGCTCAAACTCGTGTAACTCAAATCGTGGCACACCTGGATACTTGGTCTCCGCAAAGGCATAGGAATATCGCGTGCGTATATCCTCACATACTCTAGGCATAGCGTAGATCGGCATATCTCTCTGTTGAGCAAATATGAGCGGTCTCAGATCATCTAGTCCTGCTACGTGATCCTGATGCTCATGCGTGATCAGTACGGCGTCTAGACGATTCACATTTGCTCGTAAGAGCTGCTGACGTAGATCTGGCCCTCCATCTATCAAGATACTCACACCAGATGCTTCTACGAGTACGCTGCTACGTAGTCTGTGGTCTCGAGGATCATCACTACGACATACCTCACACTCGCAGCCTATGACTGGGACGCCCTGGGATGTACCCGTGCCTAGAAATGTGAGCTTCACTCTGGTGTGGGTTCTAGCAAGCTTGATGATCTCTTGAGATATTTGTCCAGGGTACTCAGAGTCTCATCCGAGAAAGTATCTCGAGGAAGATCGAGACCTGCTAGGATAGCTAGAAGCGTATGATAGCGGCCATCTCTATCAAAAAATTTATTGATTACCACGATCGGATGATCCTCTAGCAGACAGTATCCAGACTGGAAACTACCCTTCTCATAGCGGACAGTATAGCCGATTGACTTATATAAATCTTCTAGCTTTTTTAATTCTGTACGGCTCACTTTGGTCATATCTTATCTACTCTGTGGTTCCATCAATCTATGGAGCACAAATGTAAAGAGACGTATATGATCTTTCCTCATATATAAATTTTTTGGTAGACTCTAATGATGAGTAAATTTGGGCCATGAAGAAAGTGACCGTGTTCTTAGTCATTCTATGTACTCTGTCTCAAGGAGTCCACCTGGCGGCACAGGAATCGAGATTTGGTGCATCTTTGATACTTGGACTCAATGCAGCCCAGATCCGTGGAGACTTCAGTGCAGGATTTAATCAACTCGGCCTCACGGCTGGTGTCAAAGGAATTACAAATCTCAGCGAACAGATTGATCTCAATGTAGAATTACTCTACAATCAGCGCGGCAGCCGCAATGACATCTTTGGGCCCTCAGCAGATCTATTTTCTATCCGTCTCAATTATCTAGATATCCCTGTGACGCTATCAGTCAATGACTGGCTCGTGGGTGAAGGATCGAGCGCATATCACAAGGTACACGGCCATGCAGGGATCTCAGTATCACGTCTCATAAGCGCTAGTGTGATGGACCCCACAGGTGTCAATGATGATGTGCTAGAAGAGAACTTTGAGACCAATGAGCTCAGCTGGCTGATAGGTGGCGGGATACGATTTTCTAAGAATATCGGATTTACCCTCAGATACACTCGTGCACTAGGCCTCAGCTATGAAGATGACAGTAGCGGACAGACTATCGCACTACGCAGTTATTTTCTCACATTCAGACTAGAATACACTCTCTGATCACGCCTTCTATGATACGACTATCGAGCTATATCATCTTATTATTTTTGGCACTGTCGTGCAAAAGCAAGTCACAGGAGCCTACTACCGTGTATCCCTATCTGCCGCCTATAAGCCAAGCTGATCTGCAAGCTATCGCCGTAGAGAGCCCCTCAGGAGATCTCATATATAATGACTACGGCATCTCTATGGGATTTCCAGATCCTACGGCTGTGCGTAATAGTCTTAGCTATATCAAAGCGGGCGAGATCGTACAAGCCAATAGCTGTGCTCCCTCTGCTCGCATCTTCTATAATGACAGCCAGGGCAGCCTCATGCGCGAGATGGATCTCTATATTGCTGGCGGATGCCTACATATGGTCTATCTAGAAAATGGCCAACCCCAATCAGCAAGCCCTATCAACGACACGGGAGCAGAATTTTACACGCGTATCGTACAGCAGTTTCTTGAACAAAACGGCGGCCAGTAAGCACCTCTCAGCCCAGCGCTCGATGATCAGGTGTAGTCCCTGGTGCTGAATCGTCTATCCATGTAGCAGCTGTCGCGTACCGCGGATATGTATGGCTGCAGGAGTGTCTCTTGACTGATCAAGCGCTTGACTGGTGCCTGTAAACAGATGCGCTTATATTTGCCTAATTAAATATTTAAGCTAGTCTAAATAGCATGATGGAGATCATCGAAGTTCTGCAGGAGCCCTGGGCATATAGAGCATTTATTGCCTCTAGCATCGTAGGCATCATCTGCGGACTGCTTGGCGTGTTTATCGTCTTACGCAATATGAGCCTCATAGGCGATGCTCTCGCTCATGCTGTGCTGCCAGGTGTAGTGCTGGCCTTTGTGATATTTAATCATCCGCTGAGTATTTTCTTTGGGGCGATTGTGGCTGGGCTGCTTAGTTCCTTTCTTATCACTTGGATACAGGACCATGTGAAGACCAAGAATGACGCTGCTATCGGTATCGTCTTTATCACCATGTTTAGCCTAGGCGTGATCATGATATCCGCCTTCAGTCAGCGCGGCGGCGTACATATAGATCTCAAGGATTTCTTATTTGGCAGTGTGCTCGGAGTATCTGATGACGATCTGATGATGAGTGTCATCATCCTCCTTGTAGTGGTCAGCAGTGTGGTATTTGGTTATCGATATCTATTCCTTACCACATTTCAGTCGAGCATAGCGCGAGTCATGGGTATATCAGTGAACATGGTTCACTACTTCCTCATGTTGCTTCTAAGCTTTGCCGTGGTAGCATCTCTCCGTACGGTAGGAGTCATACTCGTGGTGGCCATGCTCATCACACCAGCTAGCACTGCCCTACTGCTCAGTGATAATCTCAGAAAAGTCTTGGCTCTGAGTGCGCTCCTCGGCATGCTCGCCGCCATAGCAGGGCTGATGATATCCATCGCCTATGATACCACACCAGGACCAGCAATGGCGGTCGTCTCCGCCGTGATATACGGTCTCACAGTTGTCTTCGCCCCACGCAAAGGAAAGCTAGCTACCTACCTGCACAGCAGAAGATTGCAATCCAAAATTCTTCGCGAAGACATCATCAAGCACATCCTTAAGAGCGGTGGTACAAGTACCATAGACAAAGCTGCTCAGAAGCTAGGACAGAAAATCTCTCACATAGCCAAGCAAATCCAGCGCCTGCAACAAGAGCAGCTCGTGACAGTGCAATCAGGTCAGATCAGCCTGCAGCTGGCTGGCGAAGATCGTGCCTCTGAGCTTGTACGCGCCCACAGGCTATGGGAAACCTATCTGGTAGATAAAGTAGGTCTCGCCTCAGATCAGATACACCTAGAAGCAGAAGATCTAGAGCACCATCTCACCCCAGAGATGCTCGATGAGGTAGATGCACTGCTTGGTTATCCTAGCACAGATCCCCACGGCAGCCCCATCCCCACTAAGAGTATACGTGGCCGTGTACTGAGAGATCTACAAGTAGGAGATCAAGCTCGTATACACGAGACGCAAGAGGAGGCTCGCATCATGCAATATCTCTGGGAACACGACATCAAGCCTCTATCGCAATTTACACTCGTAGATGCAGGAGAGCACACGTACGAACTCCATCTGACGGAGGGCAGGACTATTGAATTACCTCGCAGTCTGGCACGGGCACTTCACATCCATCAGTCCTAGGACATTTACAAGCAGATCTACCGAGCTAGATCAGTCCGTAGATTTTGCTGGGGCGCTCTCATCGCCCATCTGCTTCTCCTCGTGCAACTTGTCAAATACTTGGCTCAGACGGTACATCTCATCAAGCGTATCATCCATAAATACCCAGATATCTGGCACACGGCGCAGATGGCTCTTTACACGAGAGGCGAGGCGTGACTTGAGCAGTTGCAAGTCATGTTCCAGGAGTAGCATCACCTCTTGCTTGTTCTCTACATTGAATATACTCAGATAAACCTTAGCTATGCCCATATCTGGCGTCATGAACACATTAGTGACCGTCACGAGTGCTTCGTTGCCATAGATATTGCGTCCTTCGTACATGAGTACTTGAGAGAAATGTCTCTTGACGATCTGGCCTACTTGGCGTTGTCTCTTGGTCTGTTTCATGATGCAGTGTATATGGTGTGGACTCTGATATGACGCAAGTCAGTCTCTGGCTTTTCCGCACGGATATAAAGAACTCATGAGCTGATTACATAGTTCATCCGCCATCAAGACGAAGCAGACTTAACGGATGACAATAGAGTCTATCATCTCTTAGCTATCATCACGGAGTATAGTCGCTATGGCGATTAGATTGCACACTATGTCGGCCGGTAGTATCACAAGATACTTGGTAGCCTCTCCTCAAGAAATGCGGTAATTTTCCACCCCCGTAAGATTTACTCTCAGTGCACACACTCGATCAGCCCATATCATATCTCAAAGGCGTAGGCCCACAGCGCGCTGAGTTGCTGCTCAAGGAACTCCGTCTGCGTACTCTGGGCGATGTACTTCTCGACTTTCCCTTCCGCTATGTAGATCGCACACAAGTCACCAAGATTGCTGACATCCAAGCTGACTCTGAGACGGTACAGCTCATAGGTACACTCACTACTGCGAAGTATGAGGGGCACGGTCGCAAAAAGCGACTCAAAGCCGTACTCAAGGACGATACAGGGTCGATAGAGCTCATCTGGTTTCGCAGTATCAGTACCATAGAGAAGATGATAGAGCTACAGCAGCGATACGTCGTCTTTGGGAAGCTGGGATGGTTTAATCATCGTCCCACCATCGCACATCCAGAGATGGAATCGCTAGAAGAGTTTCTGCACAAGAATAAGGCAGGGCTTGCACCAGTATATCACAGTACCGAGACACTGACTAAGCGTGGTATTGATATACGCATCAGACGACGCATGATACGTCAGTTACTAGATCGACTGGCATCGAGTGACATACCTGAGACCCTACCAGACTATCTCATACAGAAGCAGCGTCTCATGCCCAGAGCCGAGGCGCTGCGGGCTATACATCTTCCCACAGGTCCAGAGCAGCTGCGTCAGGCGCGGCACAGGCTCAAGTTTGAGGAGCTATTCTATCTTCAGCTCGCTCTTCTGCAGCGCAATCAACAGCGCAAAGACCAGGAAGCTGGCTACAAGATGCGATCTGATGGTCCGCAACTCACAGGATATCTGAGGGATTATATTCCCTTTGAGCTGACGGGAGCGCAGAAGCGCGTGCTGCGTGAGATCGCTGATGATCTACGCTCAGGCTATCAGATGAATCGTCTACTACAGGGCGACGTAGGAAGCGGGAAGACCATGGTATCTCTGCTTGCCATACTCATGGCGATAGATAGTGGCTACCAGGCCTGCCTCATGGCTCCCACAGAGATACTGGCCCAGCAGCACTACCATTCTTTCAGGGAGTCATTCGCGAGTATGGGACTGACTGCCGACTTTCTCAGTGGCAGCGTCAAAGGCAAGGAAAGAGAAGCTGTGCTAGATCGACTAGCCAGTGGCTCATCGCAGCTCATCATAGGCACGCACGCGCTCATAGAAGACCCGGTCACGTTTCATAATCTGGGCCTAGCGATCACAGATGAGCAGCACAGATTTGGTGTGAAGCAGCGCGCTCGGCTGTGGGCCAAGGCCAAAAGCGGTGCGCCTCATATCTTGGTCATGACCGCTACACCTATCCCACGCACGCTTGCTATGACGAGCTATGGTGATCTGGATGTATCCGTGATCGATGAGCTCCCTCCAGGGCGAAAACCCGTATCTACGGTACACAGACGCGAGACGCAGCGAGCCAGTGTGATAGAGTTTATGCACAAGGAAATTGCTAAGGGCCGCCAAGTCTACGTAGTCTATCCTCTGATAGATGAGAGCGAAAAGCTCGACCTTCAAAATCTCCAAGAAGGCTATGACCAGCTACTGATTTACTTTCCGCGACCGAGATTCCAGCTGAGCGTGGTACACGGCCGCATGAAGCCCCAGGACAAAGATCTAGAGATGCAGCGCTTCGCACAGGGAAAGACGCAGATCCTCGTGGCTACTACGGTCATAGAAGTAGGCGTCAATGTGCCCAATGCCAGTGTAATGATTATAGAGAATGCCGAGAGATTTGGTCTGTCGCAGCTACACCAGTTGCGCGGGCGCGTGGGGCGAGGAGCTGAGCAGAGCTACTGTATCCTCATGTCTGGATACAAGCTCAGCGACGATGCCAAGAAGCGGATCGGTACTATGTGTAGGACCAATGATGGATTTGAGATAGCTCGTGTGGATCTAGAGTTGCGAGGGCCTGGAAGTATCCATGGCACACAGCAGAGCGGCACAGTAGGTCTCAAGATAGCCGATCTACTAGAAGATGGAGCCTTGCTCGCTCACGTGCGGCAAATCGCAAAGCTCATCACTAGCAAAGACCCCGATCTGAGCCATGAGCTCAATGCGCCGCTGCGTCAATACATGCAATCGCACGCAGAGCAGCTCAAGAACTGGAGCAAGATCGGCTAAGGTGTAGAACATAAAAAAAAGCCAGCATCACTGCTGGCTTCTCTATATTCTTACTGGAGGTGGGCAATTATCCCATCGTGTTGACAAATTTCATGAGCTGGCTCTTGATATTGCCTGCCTTATTCTTGTGCCATAGATTTCTCTTAGCCAGGCGATCTACCATAGAAACTACTTTGGGAAGAAACTTTGTTGCATCCGCCTTGTCCTCTAGCTCCAGGAGGCGCTTGATAGCAGATCTTGTAGTCTTCTTATAGTAGTGATTGCGGACGCGTTTTTTCTCGTCCTGTCTGATCCTTTTCTTGGATGATTGATGCTGTGCCATAGTGTGTAGCTTAATTAAGGGCTGCAAAGATAAGGTAATCGCACGTATATTTAGTTCATCATACACTGAAAACTTTCTAAGCCATGAAGCCTCTTTCTCTGATCATTCTCCTTGCGCTCTGCTGCGGCCTATCCTCCACGTATGCTCAGAGTACGCAGACCTCTCAGCTCATCACTGCGATGCTCGCGGACACACCGCTGGAAGAGGATCTCCAGCATCTCTGTGACGTCATAGGTGGTCGCGAGTCAGGGAGTGAAGCCAATGATGCTGCGGTGGAGTGGGCTTTCGCCCAAATGAAAGCGGCCTCGCTCGATGTGCAGCTGGAAGAATTCACCATGCCTTCTCTCTGGCTTGAGTCGGCTACTACGGCTAGTCTACATGATGCTGATGGGGAGGTATTCAGCCCCATGGTAGTCTCTAAGTATCACTCTCCTGTGGGCACGCATAGGTCTACAGTAGCATTTGCCCGAAAGGGCTCTCAAAAAGACTTCCAATCACTCGATGTCGCTGGCAAGTGGGTGCTGGTAGAGACAGAAAAGTGCATGGATATCGCAGGGCTCTTTGCCGAGTACACACAGGCCTATGAGGTGGAAGAGAGAGCACGAGACGCTGGTGCTGCTGGTGTGGTCTTCATGTCTTCCAGACCGAAAAAACTCCTGTACAGATTTACTACCTCACGCGGCGTGGCAGCCAATCTACCGCAGATCGTGATGGCTCGCGAAGATGCCCAGCGCTGTATCCGCCTACTGGAATCCGGAATTGAGCTAGAGCTCAGTGTCACTGTCACTGCTAGAGAATCTGCCCAGTTTACCACGCACAATGTGATAGCCGAGATACCTGGAACTGATCTTGCAGATGAGATCATCGTCATAGGTGCGCACATCGACAGCTGGGCACTCGGCACAGGCGCTAATGACAATGGCTGCAATGTCGCCCTGGTCATGGACATCGCCAGACAGATGCAGCGCCTGGGCATACGACCCCGCAGGACTGTGCGCTTCGCTCTGTGGAATGGGGAGGAACAAGGATTTTTTGGGTCGCATGCCTATACAGTAGATCACGCCATGGAGCTAGACAGGCATCGTATGGCCATGAGTATAGACATAGGCAGTGGTAGGATCATAGGCTTCTTCACTAATGGTGATGAGCGGCACTACGAGCAGCTGGATCGCTACCTAGAGCCCGTAAGTGCTATGGGACCATTCCTCCATATACCCAATGCCATCGTGGGCACAGACAACCTGGATTTTCTGCTGCAGGGTGTGCCCAATCTGGTGGCAAATCACAAACCTTACAACTACGGCCTCAACTACCACGCGAGCAGCGATACCTACGATAAGGTAGATCTACAATCGCTCAAGCTCAACTCTGCCATCATCGCTGCTGTGACTCTCGGCTATGCTAATGAACCAAATCTAGCTACGAGCCGTATGACAAGAGCGGAGCTCGACAAAGTGGTAAAAGATCAGTCACTAGAGTTTTCGCTACGTATGTTTGATCTCTGGAATGACTGGACTGCGGGTAATCGCGGTCTCAAAAACTAATTCATGAAGCTACTTTTCTCATCCTTACTTCTAGCAACTCTCTTTCTAGCCTCGTGTGGGTCAGCCTCTGAAGAGTCCACTGTCAATACGGCTGTAAGCTCAGGCGAGGCCACGACTAAAAAGGTCTATCTGCGAGACAATCGCTCTACCCTGGATATTCCCCCAGGATTTGTGAAGAGCAGCCGCTCCAAGCTGAGCGCTGACGTACCATCCCTACGAGGCAAGAATACTAAGCAAATCGAATCCATGCTCCTGGGACTTGAATTTGACGATAAGCTCATGGACGTCTTTGTAGATACGAGCAAGACGATGCACTTCTTTGTAGTGCAGAAGACTGACCCGATGACTCTCGATAAAGAAGACGGCATGCTCATCAATAGTAAGCTTGCGGACTGGATGCGTACCGTAAATGATGACGCCGGCAAGGAAGTGCTGACTTCTATGGGATCAGATCTGAAGAAAAGTCCGAGCATGAGCTACTACAAGTATCGCTTTACCGCCACAGAAGGAAATAAAAAGAGATACGTGACTACCTATTTCCTTACGGGTCGTGTGAAGACCTATCTCATAGCAGAGTTCTCGGATGATGAAGAGCAAGAGCTCGAGGAATCATACCGCACACTGAGCAACGGGTCATAGAAACGGTGCAGCTCAGTCTTACTATGACAAGCTTTGGACATAAGGGCCCTACCCAGCTCAGGATCACTGAGGAGAGATTACCTTAGTTGACTATGAGAATCTATTTTAGTCTCGTGGTAACAGCGCTGATGACAGTGTTGGCTCCATGTCTTACCGCACAAGAAGTAAATCTATACGCCTACGGTCATAGCTTAGTAGATCATCGTCCGCCGCGCATCCCTACTCCCTCAGATCAGACTACGATCATACATTGGATCCATGATATAGCTGTTTCTGCTGACAGAAGCTTCAGCGCTACGGGACAGTATGGCTTCCTTCCCTCCCACTCCTCCGCACCACCCAGGTCGCAGTGGGGATACCAAGACGTAGTGCGATCCTGGGATGAAGAAGTCGAAAGCTACGCAGAGGCCGATATTAATTCAGTCCTCATGACAGCGGCCAACTTCATACAGTATGTCAGTCCTACAAGTCCGCATCCTATAGATGCATCTACGACCGTGGTGGAAGCATCATCTACCATCGTAGACTGGACAGAGAGTCAGAGACCAGATACACGATACTACATCTATGCACACTGGCCTGAGATGGATCTGCGCAGTGAATATCCACCGACCGTGCCTGATGCTGATGAGATAGCTGCGTATCATAGTGCGACCCAAGGTGAATATAGCCAGTGGTGGCTCGACTATCATGATGCCATGCTCGCCAGCCGGCCTGAGCAACAGATAAAACTCATCCCAGCTGGTGCGATCATGAGCGAAATGATCACAGAAGTCTTAGGAGATGCCGTGCCATTTGAGGAGCTCTATGAGGATAGCGCTCCTCATGGCAGAGCGAGTCTCTACTTTCTCTCTGGGATGATAACTTACATGTGCTTATTTGAGGAGCGGGTGCCCGAAAACTATATGCCTGATGAGACCGTACATCCGTACATACGGCAGGAGATCACTGCTCTATCAGATCTTGCCTGGGACCGACTCTTTAGCTACGTGGACGATGAAGGACGGAGTCGTGTCTTCAGCAGTACGACAACGTCGACATCACATACATTGTCACTCCCCGAGATACGTATAATGAGTCTGGGTGATGGTATCTATCGACTTGCTAGTGATCATCCTATTATAAGATGGACGATTACGGGGGTGAATGGCACGACCATTCTGTCTAGTGATACCATGACAGACCTGCATACGATGGACCTTAGCGGCGCCACTGCTGGTCTCTATCTCGTCTCTATCGAGGATCAACTAGGAAATCGCTGGGTGCATAAGATTCTGCGATAAGCCCAAAGCGCAGCTCACCGAAGATTTTTCCTGGAAAAAATTTGTCATTTTCGGCGTTTCTCTGGAAAATTTTTGTAG
>JAHDBH010000166.1 GCA_020630495.1 Saprospiraceae bacterium | reverse complement strand
ATGAGTTCTATCCATCCTGCGCACTGCATGACCAGGAAGACGAGGGAGGCGATTAAGGTCCAGCGGAGCATTTTGACGAAAGTCTCAGGCTCGTCCTCCTCATAGGCAATCTTGACCTTCTTGAGCAGATGACTACTATACCACAGGATCGCCGTACTGGGAAAGAATAACCAAGGCAGCTTGATCGCAGGTGCGCCCTGATCAAATCGCGTGTAAGCATAAGCCAGGGCAAAACCTAGAAAGAGCGTAGTGACTCCCGCCAGGATCAGGTAAATCATGATCATCTGGGGATGGACAAACGGCTCTCGATCATTCTGGGACTTCTTTTCCGACATATCTCACAATTAGATACAGCGCACCTACGCCGCTGAAAATCAATAGTATGCATACAAGCCAGCTACCACCAAGAGCGGTGGCCAATGTGCCGAGCACGATGCTTACTAGTCCAACAGTAAGGGCATACGGAAGTTGTGTCTTGACGTGGTCCAGATGATTGCAATCACTCGCGAGCGAGCTCAGTATGGTCGTATCCGAAATAGGACTACAGTGATCTCCCAGCACCGATGCCGCCAGGACAGTGGATATGACATGGAGTAAAATCGGCAGCGACTCCGTCGCGTCATATCCTGCTGCTTCGCAGATCGCCCACGATGCAGGAATCGCGATGGGATACAGAATCGCCATCGTGCTCCAGCTACTGCCAGTACTGAATGATATAAAGGCCGCAAGCACAAAGATCACCGCTGGCAGCGCTATAGGATGCAGGGCCTTGGCCGCGAGTGCAGCAAGGTAGTCGGCCGTATGTAGCTCCTCGGTAGTGATGGCTAGTGTCCACGCCAGCGTGAGGATGATGATAGCGGGTAGCATCGTCTTGAAGCCCGTGGTCATGTGATGTATGACATCCTTGAGACTCATGATCTTGCCAGCAATACTCATCAGGGCAGCGACGACGAGACCAGAAAGACTTGACCATAGCAGCGCTTGATAAGAGTCCGAATTACCGATCAGCGTACCGATCTTCTTGAGGAAAGATCCTCCATCATCTAGCCCTGACCATATCTCGCCTATACTCATAGTGGCAGGACCACTGTTCTGAAATCCCGTGTAGATCAGTCCCAAGATCGTGACAAGCACCACGGTGAGGACTGGTATGACGGCATATCTGGCGCGAAGCGGTGCGCCAGTGACTGGGCTGAGATCCTCCATATCGCCTTCGTCGTCCTGGACCTGCTGGTCGCTCTTGACTTGCCCCCTAGTCCTAGATCGTATCTCTGCTCGGTGCATGGGGCCAAAGTCTCTGCGCATCCATACGAGCAACAGTATGAATATGAGCGCCAGGATAGGGTAGAAGCTGAATCTCAGACTATTGATGAATATAGCGTAAGTGGTCATGCCTATATCAGCATCTATGCTACTCACACCATCCTTGATGTAGGTCAGCTCGGCACCTATCCATGTGGTCACAAAAGCTATGGACGCCACGGGAGCTGCGGTACTGTCTACGATGTAGGCGAGTTTTTCGCGGCTGATACGATACTTATCCGTCACGGCGCGCATGGTGTTACCTACGATCAATGTATTGGCATAGTCATCAAAGAAGATCGAGATGCCAAGCAGCCAGGTGATGAACTGTGTACTCCTTGCAGAGCGGGCATATTTGCTCAGTCGCAGCACGACTCCAGCCATACCGCCATTCTTGGAGATGATGGCTACCATACCACCTATCAGCAAGGAAAATACGATGACGGAGAGATGGCCGCTGTCATTGAGCGAGCGGATGATATAGTCACCGATCACATCAAAGAAGCTACTGATGAAGGTCCCTGGCTCGCGCAAGGAAACTCCCGTCATGATCATAGCTCCAGACCATACACCGATAAATAACGAAAAGACGACTTCCTTGAGCAGAAGCGCCAGACCTATCGCGATCAATGGTGGTAATAGACTCTTCCACAGGGGAATCGTACTGGTACGTGTCGTATCATTGCGCCTCATGCTGTAGCGCACGAGCGTCTTGTGGTCACCGTATTTGATGAGATGCAGAGCGCTATCATCTGGCGCAAGTGGCCATGCGGCGCGTCCTCCATTCCACTGGAGTGGATAGCTCTCGCCACTGATGACGATCTCCTCTAGCTCTTGCTCAGCGCTGATGTAGAGAGCTGTACCATCAGCCTCCAGACTCACTACGGCCGCCCTCATAGGTGACGCTCCAGTAATGATGAGAAGCAGGAGCACGGGCAAGTAACGGTAGAGCATGGAGACTAGCATTGATTTGCTCGGCAAGATAAGACATAATCATGATCTGGTGGCCTCTTCCAGACCGTCGCTCCTAGTTGGATCAGGTATCTGTATCGCCTGGGCGTCGTGTAGATGCTAGGATATTCTGTCTAGAGATGGGCATCTTTGTGCTATGAGCAAGTCATACTATAATCGGTCATTACTCTTCTCTACTATATTTCTCCTTCTAGCTGTTTCGGCGCAGGGACAGTTCACGCGTAGTCACCCTGAGGTACAGGGATTTGATGTGGACAAGATTGATGCATGGAAAGGTGGTATGTCCACGCCGCAGTTTAGCAAGATAGATATCAATCTCGACGGTGATATGGACCTCGTCATATTTGATCGCAATGGCGGCAAGATGCTCACATATCTGTGGCAAGAAGGTGGCCAAGAATACGGATATCTGTTTACGAGCAATTTTGACGACAGCTGGCCAGTATTAAATTCTTGGGCGCTACTACGCGATTATAATAGTGATGGTGTGATGGATATTTATACTCAGACCAGTATTCCAGGAGTACCGGGTATGGCAGTCTATAGAGGTAGCCTTGATGAGGGTAAGGTTCGCTGGGATCTCGTAGAATTTCCCGATGCCACATTTGACGTATTACAGATTCCTGCTGGTTCGGGAACGACTAATATGTATAGCAGCAGCGAAGATATCCCAGCCATAGCTGATATGGACGGTGACGGCGATCTGGATGTGGTGGCTTTTGAGAGTAATGGTGGATATATTTACTACTATAAGTGTATGAGCGTAGAGCGCTATGGCAATAGCGACGAACTGGAATTTGTCTTAGAGGATCGCTGCTGGGGCGGGGTATTTGAGAGTGATTTTAATCAAGAAATTACCCTGAGTGGTGTACCCGGCGAATGCGCTAATCCGCTCACTGGCGAAGAGGCAGAAGTGTCATTGAGACATAGCGGAAGTACACTAGTAGCGCTGGATGAAGATGACAATGGATTAATCGATTTACTGATCGGTGATTTATCGTCTCCAGGGCTGATATTGCTCAGTAATGATGGGACGTGGGATCAAGCTTATGTTGAAAGCCAGGAGCTTGATTTTCCAAGTTACAATGTGCCTGTGGATATTCCAGATTTTGTAGGTTCATTTTATGTCGATATCAACAA
>JAHDBH010000165.1 GCA_020630495.1 Saprospiraceae bacterium | reverse complement strand
GCCATGAGGATGATCTCAGCTCGTACATCACTGCTACTGATCATGGTATGAAGCGCACTGAGAAGTATGAGTACCGCGGCCTGGGCCGTAATGCGATTGTACTCCCGCGTCGTGTAGAGATATGTATAGCGCACGCCTACCAATAAAAACAAAAAGCTACACAATTTATACACCCAGTCATGACATCCCAGCAGCTGCATAAGCGCCGCGCCCACCCAAAATTGAAAGTGCGGTTTGTCCAGCCATGGCTTGCCATTGACGTACAGATCCATATACTCTCCGCTTGTCACCATGCTCTTAGAGATCTGAGCATAGAGAGCCGAATCGCCCATGAGAAGAGGCGTAAATACTCCGTAGAGATGCGCTAGTAGCAGTAGCGCGATCAGTGCTGGATAGAGCCAGCGGATGCGCATCAGCTGAGTTTATCTAGGGCGGTATGCAGTCTTCGCATCGCCTCTCTCAACTCATCCATAGAGGCAGCATAGCTCAGTCTGAAGCACCTATCATCGCCAAATGCCTCACCAGGCACCATGGCCACCAGCGCTTCGTCCAGGATATATTCGCAGAAGTCGATGCTGTTATTGATCTGACGATCGCCGTATGACTTGCCGTAGACGCCAGTCGCATCGGGGAAGAAGTAGAAGGCCCCTTCGGGATCATTGGCTCTGATGCCAGGCATGGCATCTAGGAGTTCTTTAACTACTGCTTTGCGCTCCGCAAAGGCAGCTTTCATATCCATAGCAGCTTGGCGTGCCTCCTGGAGAGCCGTGATACCAGCGCGCTGACTCATGGCATTGGCTCCGCTGGTAAATTGGCCCTGAATCTTGCTGCAGGCCTTAGCAATATCCACGTGCGCCGCCATGTACCCAAGGCGCCAGCCAGTCATGCTGTAGGCCTTAGAAAATCCATTGACTACGATCACACGATCGTGTATAGACGGTACCTGCGCGATGCTGAAGTGCTTGTCCGTGTAGTTGATATATTCATAGATCTCATCTGCGAGCACTAGTAGATCTGGGTGCTGCTTGATGACACTGGCTATAGCTTCTAGTTCGGCCTGGCTGTAGACTGATCCCGTGGGATTGCACGGACTAGAAAACATCACCATACGCGTCTTATCTGTAATCGCCTCGGCGAGCTGATCTGCTCCTACTTTATAATCAGCTTCTATGCCGGCGAGCACAGAGACGGGCGTGCCTCCAGCTACTTGCACGATCTGCGCATAGCTGACCCAGTAGGGCGCTAAGATGATGACCTCGTCGCCAGGATCGAGGATGCTGAGACAGACATTGGCGATACTTTGCTTAGCTCCATTACTCACCACGATCTGGCTTGGCTGATAGTCCAGGTGACTGTCCTCACGGATCTTGTCGCAGATAGCTTGCCGCAGATCAGCATATCCTGGCACGGGTGTATACTTAGTATAGCCTTGATCCAGCGCCACTTTGGCGGCGTCCTTGATGACATCTGGCGTATCGTAGTCGGGTTCACCCAGGCTCAGACTGATGACATCTTTACCTTGATTTTTCAGCTCGCGAGCCTTTTCTGCCATGGCGATGGTGGCGGATGGCGCGAGCGCTTTGACACGCTGTGAGAGGAGGTGCTTCATAGATCTAGCTTATAGGTACAATGATAGGGATTCTCCACGGGGTCATGCTCTTCAGATGTCACATTTTACCGATCTCGTGGGACTCATGCACTCGCTTGTAGGGTCTTGGGTAGGACGGGTCGAGAGTTCTTGCAGGAGCCTTAGTTGTGAGGGGTAGAGGGCTTTCGCCCAAATGTGGATGCGGCAGCTCATATCATCCGTTTCAGGATCGTGCACAGTGCATTTTGCACAAGCATTTTTTGGAGCGTGGAGATTTCTATCTCTCGCCGAGCCATCTGCACGTACTGATGTCAAAGCTGTCTCATAGTGCGGTCTCGACATTCATAGCGATGAAGGCGTACGCGAATTTTTCTCATTTTGATATTTTGCAGCCAGCATTGACTGATTGTTAATTGAGCAAGTATTCTAGTACATAGTAAGCGGTCGGAAGGCCATTTTAGTGATCAATTTCTAGTGCCAGCTTTATACTTTACAATGAGCTAAAGCAAATTTGTGTTTTGATTATACGGCGAAGCACGGATTTTCTACTACCTTAACTGAAGAATTATATGTTTTCTATGCACAGAATATTATTCATCCTACTGCTTCTTCTATCTCTATCATCATCAGTTTCGGCACAGTCAGACTACAAGTATGAGCTTGTTCGTGATCGTGTGGCATCCGTCCAGCAGCAGTACGCAGAAGAAGATTACGAAGGCCTACTGAGCAGTATAGCAAGTATGCACCCACTAGACTCGGGCTACTATGCTTTTCAGGTGTCAAGGACGGCAATTCTCCTCTCTCTCGAGAGATATGAGGAAGCGCTAGATGTCTGTGAGGAGATGCTGGCGATAGCTCCTCTAGATGAGGCGCTCTCCTTTGAGATCAATAAAGCTGTCACGCTGATCAATCAGAGTAAAATCGATGAGGCCGAGACTTCTATCCTCCAGAGTTTGACGAGGTATCCTTACAGTTACCTGCTTCATCACAATCTCGGAGCGGTATACCTAGAGCAGGGCAATACAGAGCAGGCGCTGCGCCAGTTCCAGAAGACTGTCAGTCTCAATGTCCTCTACGCCAATGCCCATCTGCAGATAGCAGAAATCGCCTATCAGTCAAAGCAGACGGCGCTGTATATGATGGCTATGAATACATTTCTGATCCTCTCGGATGATAATGCTAAGTCAGCGCAGCAGATCATCACATACAATGGACGTATGTCTCAAGCCAATCCCAATGCGGAGGCCTCCTTTCAGCTAGATCCTTCTCAGAGTAAATTAGATGATATCAATCTGCTTATTAATAATCAAGTGGCTCTGGAGAATAAATTTAAAATTTCCTACAACTTAGATGACGCCATCATACGGCAAAATGTGCTCTTGCTCGATCTCCTCCAAGACGTGGAATTATCAGGTGGCTACTATTCTGATATCTATGCCAGCTACCACCGCCAGATCCCGACTAGTGGACACACAGACGGCTTCCTTACCGCGCTGTTATCATCCCTGGGCGGCTCACTACCCAAATTGAGTAAATATGCTGACGAATATGATAAATTCATAGAGTGGCTCATACCAGAATACTTAGGGTCATCTGGATCAAATGTCTACTGGCTACAAGGCAAGCCGCTGAGCAAGATTACCTACGAGAATGGTCAGCTGTCAGCACGTACTGATGGTGTCGTCCTAGGGGACTTTAATGGAGTCTATGAATTTTATGATCAGTCAGGTCTGCTGAGCGGTACAGGAAAATTTGAAGATGATAAGCGCATAGGTGATTGGGAATGGTACTATCCTGATGGTCGAGTCAGCGCCACTATGACATATGA
>JAHDBH010000164.1 GCA_020630495.1 Saprospiraceae bacterium | reverse complement strand
ACATCTGCACATTGTCACATGTGCAAATTGTCTCATTCTCACATTGCGCCGCGCCACTACCTCATCTTCAATAAATTAATTGAACAACTCTCAGGATCGCCAATACTTACCGCAATGGATTGAGACACTATACGGCCGTCTGCATAGCGGGCAGGTGTCCACGATGGCATATCGCGTACTGCATCAAGCAATACTTTATCTATTTCCTCGTCTCGAGAGGAATTAAATAAGTTAATGTCTGTGATATTTCCACTATCGTCTACAATAAATGTCGCTGACGCAAGGACGTAGTCGTCTAAGTCACTGGATTTAATATGACGAGCTAGCTTGGCTTCCAGATAATTATCTAGCGCTTTTGCGCCGCCAGGAAATAGTGCCATTGTTTCTGGCTGCAGCTGGAAAGAAAAGCTATAGGTCTTCACATCATTATGCGATAGTGAATTATCGGGTATATAATTTACGTCAACTTTTATCTCTGTGCCTGAATCGACTTTTCGTAAAATAGAGATTTGCTCGTTAGTCAACTTATCATTTTGGGCGAAAGCCCGCTGCTCCTTACTATCCACTATGGCTGTAATTGCTACAGATTTATACTCGGCTACCCAGGTTTCATCAAAGTATTGATTAAGCCCGTTGATATCTGTAGCTTCGCTCAACTGCGATCGGTCAATAGATAGAGCTGGATGTAGGTAATCAACTTGATAGTGTACAGGCTTGCTGGAAGTCTGAGCTAAGGCAGCTACAGAACTAAAGACGATTAGCAGGGAAATGATTAGGCAATTGCGCATGAGTGGTAGGAATAGTTACGAGGCTAAGATAGCTATGCCTGTCTCGTGTAAACTGGTGACAGGCTTAGAATGACTTAGATTAGCACTAGATAACGTATCCGCTTCCCAATTAGTAATCCAGATAGCTCCGCTTCATCCCCAGCGGCATATTCTCGTCAAATTCTCCACTGAGAATAGGTGTCTGCTGTCCACCCGTATACTTGCTCACGCTCTCATAGAGAAATCCAAAGAGCTCTCCTATGGTAACGATGCCATTATCATTATCATCAGCTTCACCTTTGATCCCGCGGATCAGAAAATGGCTAAATATTCCTTGCTTCAATCCCTTATCCTCCAGGCTGACTTCTTTTTCTTTGCTTGATAGCAAAAAAGCCATGCCAGGATCTGCCTCGTCATACTCAGAGTAAAATGCCTGCATAAACTCAGCATTAATCTTTTTATCCACGGCTAGGCTGCCGCTATAGCAGGCATCAGCGATACAGATTTTGTGCCGTGCGCTGCTTTTGTCAAATACCTCTTTGAGCTTAGAATGATCCAGCAGATCGTTGCGGCCATTATAATCGATTGGCACAAAACTTCCGTCCAATCCATGACCACTGTAGAACATCAGCACCACGTCGTTTTCGTCGGCTTTGTAAAACAGGGCTTGCATCTGTGACAGGATGTTGGGGATCGTGGCGCTCTCATCTATTACTAAGCGAATTTGTTCGTCAGGAAGCGCGCCGCCCTCAGGACTTTTGAGAAAGGCGTATACTTGATAGGCGTCATCATCCGCATACTTGAGACCAGGTAAATTGTCGTATGTGCTGATACCTACTATCATAGCCCAGATCTTCACTTCGTCACTAACGTCAGGCACGATGATGCTCTCGAGAGATAGCTGATCCAGGCTCTGCAGATCACGGATTGGCTCGCCGCGATTCCATACGGCAGAGATCACGCGACCGCTGGTGTAGTACATGGTGCCTTCGCCGTGTGGAGCATTGTCGCGCCAGTAGCCCTCGTATCTATTTCCGCTGCTGTAAGCGACCTCTCCACGACCGTAGGGAATGCCGTTTTTCACTTCACCTGTGTAGAGTGAGCCATCATCAAATGTGATGCTATCCATCTCTGAGACATTGATATCATGTAGTGGCTTATCCTGCTGGGTATGGCGTGGATGCGCGTTGTTTTTCTTTGGCTTGTCGGCTAGAGGATTTTCTCTAGTCGTCGAGACTCCCGTGGTCACATTCTCTGCTGTGCTGGCAAGTTCTTCTGTTTCTACTCCAGATTCTGAGAGCTCATCGCGCACAGCGATACCTTGTTTCCACTGTCCTGTCCAGCTCTCTCCATGCTCATTGGTATAGACACCTGTGCCGTGCCACTTGCCTGATTCCCAGTGACCATCGTAGACACTACGATCCTCGTAGACCATCACGCCATATCCGTCAAACTTCCCACGGCGCAAATGGCCTACATACTCCGAGCCATCTACAAAGGTGAATACACCCTCGCCCTGCGGCACTCCATCGATAAATTCTCCATTGAATACATCCCCGCGCGCATAGGTCATCTCGCCCTGCCCATGAAATTTGTTATTTTCAAACTGACCAAAGTAGGTGGTACCGCTAGAAAAGTGAAACTTGCCACGACCCTGACGCACGCCAGCCTGCCACTCTCCTACATAGTGGTCACCATTATCAAAAAACAAGATGCCCAGGCCCTCTTGCTTGCCCTCGACGAAGTCGCCGACGTACTTCATACCACCGCCCATCTCAAAAGTCCCTTTACCATTCTCGCAGTCGCCTTTGATACACTGAGCGTTTACGGTAGTGAAGGCGATGGCAAGTAGAAGGCTAGCGATGTATCTGATCATAGGGTATATAAAGAGTTGACTCTGTGCAGAGTCCGAGATGTCATAAAAAAAGCAGTCCCGGATAACTCTCACTTTGTTTCTAACTAAAAACTTCTACCACGGGACTGCAGATGCGTCTATAACGCCGCTCGCGGCCGATAAATTTCGCTTGCCAGCACAATTGGCCTATAGCTGACATGAGAGCACAACCTCCAGAGACATAGTCCTAGTACGTAGTCTGTCTTTGTAGGTCCGTGCTTCGCATCATACAGCCGAGTCTAGTGGACTCCTACAATGTGATAGACCATAGAACTGTTAGTAATGCAGTCAAGTCTATGTTCAGACCTTAGCGGCATTGACTTTACTTCACTCAACTTGCTCAGATAAGTGAAATCCACAAAAATTACAGTCTCAATACTCTTGCTGGCGCTCTGTACGAGTCTTTGTATCCAATGTCAAAGTGATCATACCGCCTCACAGACAGCTGGACTTTACAGAGGAGTTGAGTATTCATATCTACAACAGAGGGCCTTTAGAAATAGCAATGTCATACCCTCTGGAGCTGACAATACGATTGAGCTACGGGGAGACAGTACGCTCGTCATGACATCATGTGCTGTAATCACATATGGACAGTGGTATCAAGAAGCAGATTCTGTTTACTTCATCCCACAGCAACTAGAATGGCTAGATGACAGCCTCAAAGTTCACGGATACAAGGGTGAGCAGCCTACATTATCATCGGATACCATCGTCATGAGCATGAAGCGCAATAGACTGGTGAATGAAACCCTGGTAATCAA
>JAHDBH010000163.1 GCA_020630495.1 Saprospiraceae bacterium | reverse complement strand
AATCCGCAGATAAGGGCGTATCGACTAAAATAATAGAATGAAATTATCTTTAACTGTCTTTATCGTCGTACTTTTATGACTCTTTAGCTATTTCTTCTTTTTTATTTTTAGCTATCTATCTATTTTTATTTATTTGAATCATTGGGGGTAAACATATAGGATTACACGTTGCTTGGATGGTGTATACTTCCACTTCTCCATCTGCTGCACAACTTCCATCTGTACTACACGAACTTTGTATTGTCATAGCATCTGTACTGTAACGGAACAACACATTTATTGGGCTAACCTCTGACACCGTATTCGGTACGGATACTCCTATCTGAGCCATATAACTCCCACTAAACATACTGTTGGCATACATCTCATTGGCTATCTGCTCGCCTGCATCCTCAAAATCTCCATCTCCATTCCAGTCTATCCAGCCTGTCAAATAACTGTCCGATCCTGTATTGTTCGTCATACTCACGCCTACTTGTATCGTGCCATCTGGTACTATATCATTCGGAAAAAACACCCCATCATTATCGTCATTCATACCTCCACTATCATCACTTGTCACTTGTGTGCCTAAATAAATATTACTACTTACTACATGGCAGGGATCTCCCATCATACATGCTCTACCCGTATCATTTGGGTCATCTAATGGATAATCACAGCCTGATACATCTATGACCAACTCTGCATTCGGGCGACAGTAATCAAACTGCGGGGTCGGCGATAATATCGCATATACATAATAGGTTCCTTCCATGGCAAAACTTACATCCATAAAGGTCGCCTCCCCTGCTATGGCTACTTCTGTACCTAAACTCGTACCGCCTGTGTACATATCGCTTCCCATCTGCGCACTCGTGAAATACACCAATTCTATCGTCGTTGGTGTCAATTCATCTGTCATCACCGTCAAATCTGGTAACGTCTGTCCTCCACATCCACCTGTACTCCCTTCCAAATTACTCAAACTCGGACAGCATCCCGTTGGGCTATTCACCGTCGCCATTCCTACTCTGGCACAGCCTAAGTTATCTGTCACCGTAAAACTATAGTCTCCTTCTGACAAACCTGTTATACTAAATGAGGAGGACTGGTCGATTAAAAAGCCACTCTCCATTGCAGCATTCTCCCATTGTACTGCATACGGCTCTATTCCGCCGCTCATCATTACATTGATGGCACCATCATTTAAAAAACACGTCTCATCCATAACCGTATAATTCAATAACGGCGAGGATACATTCACCTCATACGTCGTTTGATATGAACAACTACTACCGTTTTGACTAAATTCTAAATCTACTGTATAGACCTGACTCGTGGTCGGATTGCACAACTCTGGACTGGTGGAGTTTGGATTATCTAATCCTGCACTTGGTGACCACGTGACACTTACATAAGGTAGTATATCCTCATCTAAATTCAAATCCAAAGTAGTGCAGTCGCCTGTACATGCTCCTATCGGCCCATAAGGTCCGAATACGAAATCCTCTAAGGTGTAGATTTCTATACTTTTCGTAAAGGTATTACACAGTCCATGTGTACTATTCACTTCTAGTACCACAGGGCTATCTGTCCCAAATCCGCTATTGATACTTACTACTACATCAGTACCCGAGGTACTTATTGTTCCTCCTGCTGTGGGTATCAACGTGTATTCCCAATCTGTACATCGGGTAAAAGTATAAGCATCACCCTCACACAAGGTCACTGCATTTGGTAAAGTGCTAAACTCCGTTGGCTCAAAGCCACTATTGTAGGGATATACTTGAGCATCACAGCGACATGCCGTCGTCTGTCCTATCCGTAATAACACTGGACAACTCTCGGCATACGGTACATTGATACAGCCCATGGCTATCAAAGTATCTCCATCCATGACACTCACCGTTTCTATACGTGTACCTAATAAAACATCTAAAGCAGGGTCTAATTCTCCGTTTTGGTCTAAGTCTTTGTATATCTCAAAAGCAATATCTCCATTGTAGGTCGTTCCTGTCTTGGTCAACTCCACCTCGTAACATAAATCCACTGAACCATCACTTTGCGAACAACCACTGGTCAAGTTCTGATCTACTACTTGTACAGGGGGTAAAAATTCTATCTGTACTTCTGGGTTTACACTATTCAATACATTCACCACACAAGGCATACCCGTGGCTACACAGGTCTGGTCGGTTATCTCACTATCTACTTGTACCCCTAAGTCTTGTGTACCACATTCAATATCTTCTGGTACGGAAAAATCTAAATCCACCTGGAAGGCTTCGTTCGGGCCGATACCATCAGGTATCGTAAAACACACCTCTGTAATTGAACCTATAGGCGTTTCTGTAATATTAGGTGTGTGACTTGATGGGGCTACCCAGGTAAAACTGCCTGGGACATAGTCAAACGTCGCTGTTTCCAACTTCATACACGCTTCACTCTCCTGACTCTCCCCTACTGGGCTAATATTCAAAAAGGTCAAACCTACCGTCGCATTACTTCCACAATTAGCAGCAAGTGGGTCGGCGATTACAAAAAATTGAGCGAAATTGAGTGGATTCGCATTTTGTATCACAAAGGGATTGCTATCGGTAAACATACTTTGTACAATACCTTCACAAGGATCAGCTGCCGTCGCTTGATGATAGAGTCTTGTGCCACTCACAAACTCATCACATATCGTTTCTACTTCAAAACGGAAGGTCACAAAGTTACTATCTAGGCTTGAAAGTACTCCGGGTAAGCCGCCTGAGGTAATCGGATTGCCTGCTAGTACACTCGACCACGTATTGTCATCATCGTAGCCATAGTTCACTCCTTGTACCGTATTCTCCGCAGGATTCGCTGCTGGATCGGGGATAGACACACAATTACTAAAGGCATCATCCCCTGGATAGCATACTTCCCAGGAACCAGATACAGGATTCATGCCTTGGGGAAACCACCAATCCGTCACTATATCTATCAATACCGCTGGTTTTACATTTTTGATGCGTGTACCCAACTGTACCGTTTCACAAAGACTGTATTCTCCCATTGGATTAATGACCCATTCGGCTTGCAAGTCGGCTTCTTCGGCAATGTATTCATAGCAATCATTGGTGCTATTACAGGCATCACTCGCTGCTGCCAATGCTGCTGCCTTATCGGGGGCTAAACAACCACTAATCGTGCTAATACACACTTCGGAGTCGATATCGAGTCCTACGGGACAGAATAGTAGTTCTGTCTCTACAATAATATCGGCACAGGCTCCTGGAGCTAAGTCAGGCATTACTACAGAGTAGATACTGCTTCCTGCTGTGGTAGAAGCAAGTGTCCAAGTGACCGCTCCGCCACCACCATCCGTAATATTGATTAGTTGCACAGCATTGGCGACTTCGATACTCGTCACTACATTGGTGTGCGTAGCCCCTCCGCCTGTACTTGCTGCACAAACTTGATAGGTATTTAACTCACTTGCATTTTG